>JAGWBW010000039.1:60840-62636 GCA_021295695.1 Candidatus Latescibacterota bacterium | reverse complement strand
GGTCGATAGCCCAGTTTCAAAATGCGCTTGGTCGCGTGGCACTGCGCGCAGTGTTCTACGGATTGTTCTGCGGTCAGTGTTTTTAAATCTACCAGCGAAGTATCCTGCATACTGGCGGCTTCGGCATCTGTCAGCGCGCGCTCCCAAAACGCGACATGGCCCTGACCGGGACCGTGGCAGGTCTCGCAATTGATACTCAGATCTACCCAGCGAGAATCATAAGTGCCCGCATCGGGATCGTAATTGACCTCGATCTGGCTGGCGTGGCAATCAAAACACTGTGCGCTCCAGTTGCGCCCAAAATGCATCCAGAACGAGATATCGCCAGGGTCTAAGGGTTGTTCGGACGGCGAGGCGATAATGCCTTCAACGGGATTGTACCAGGTATTTCTGCGAACATCGAAATAAACCGGAAGAATCTGCAAATGACCTCCGGGAAGCTCGGTAATGTACCACTGCGTATCCCGGTCGCCAATCGTGTAGAGAACTTCGTGGGTACCTTGCGACCCATCGGCCCCCGGTGTCGTAATAAAATAGCGACCATCTTGAAGGCTCATCGTGGAAGTAACACCGCCGAAAGTATAGACGTTGTCTTTTGTGAAATCACCCTTAACAGTCTGCGGCGTCGCTTCTTGCATAGAAGTCGCATGGGTCGTGCGCTGCCATTTTTGATACGCTTCCATATGGCAACTCGCACAGCCCTCTACGCCGACAAACTCCGTAGATACATCGGGTTGAGCGGGCTTACACGCCAGACAGACGCCAACGATCCATAGCATAGCGGAAACTTTTTTCATGGGCATATTCCCCTCAGAGAAAACGGATGGGAGAATCCCTTGATTTTATCCCACAAACAAAATAACGCAAAAACTGGGGATATATAGATGCGTCTGTATCTGCTACTCCTGATCCTGATAATCGGATGCGATTCTGGAAAAGTGCATCAAGTGGGCGAAGTCGTACCCACCAATCGCGCGACTCGGATCAAAGAAGTCCTGGATCGTCCAGCCGCATTTTTGGAACAGCGAGTCGTGCTATCAGGTCGTGCGGGGCAGGTATGCCAGCACATGGGATGCTGGTTTGTACTACAAGACAGCACGCAACATATACTGATTGACCTTGAACAGGGACGGACCATAACCGTCCCCCGCAATATCTCTGGAGATTCCCTGCGCGTCGTGGGCGTCGTAAAACGCATCGCAGGCGATCTGCGCCTGATGGGAAAAGGCGTGGAAATCCGTCACAAGAGGACAAGGATTTGGTCATTTTTCAATTTATAAGCGTCGTCCTGAAAGAACTGCGGCGACACCGCACGCGAAGTGCTCTGACCATAAGCGGCGTAGCCCTATCCGTATGCGTGCTGGTCAGCCTGTTGGGCCTGGGAACTGGATACCGCACATCTATCACGTACTGGTCACCTCAAAAGGATGCCCCTACGAAGCCGCGACCCTGTTGATGCAAGGCGGGGTAATACCGATGTACATGGACGAAGCCATCCATCGGGAAATTCTTCGAGACGCCGATGTAGCGACCACGACGCGGTTATTCCTCGGATCACTTTCCGTACACCGGGAGGGATTTTCCCTGATGATGGGAATAGAAGACAGCTTTCTGGAGATGAAACCCTGGCTGACCTTCCAGCGGGGTGAGTGGTTCGGCGAAGGCGCAACCGACGAGGTAATACTGGGATACAGCGTAGCGGCGTATTATCGGAAAAACATCGGAGATGATTTTCCGCTCAAGGGAATGGGACAAACATTCCGCGTGCGCGGCGTTTTTGACCGTAGCGGAACGCA
>JAGWBW010000039.1:42682-60803 GCA_021295695.1 Candidatus Latescibacterota bacterium | reverse complement strand
CTCACAGGCATCGGCGTAAAATTAAAAGACCTGTCCAGAATAGACGGATTTTCGGAACGCGTATTCGAAATACCCTCGGTGCAGGTTATCACCATGGCGCAGGTACAGCGAACCCTTCTCGACCTCCTGGGCACAGCGCGGTTTTTCATCGGAACAGTCGCCATCGTAGCCGTGGCAATTGCAGTACTCGGCGTGATGAATACCATGCTAATCGCGGTCTTTGAACGGACTCGAGAGATCGGCGTAATGCGAGCAATTGGCGCATCACGGGGCGATGTATTTACATTGATCTGTGCAGAGGCATTGACAATCTGCACCATAGGCGGAATTGCAGGTGGCGGAATCGCAGTCCTTGGCAGCCGCATGGCATCTGAAACCGTGCGCGCGATTCTCCCATTTGCCCCCCCAGGCGTACTGGTGCAAATTGATGGCGTATTACTAATCGGCGGGATCGCAATGGCAGTCGGCATGGGCATATTGGCCGGAATCATACCGGGGTGGCGGGCTTCTCGCCTGCATCCCATTGCGTGGATGCGCTGAAATGTCGGCTATTCTCGCACGGGGACTCACCCGCATATACCGCCGTTCCGCCGAAGAAATCGCAGCGTTATTCGGTGTAGATCTGATCGTAGAACCCGGCGAATTTGTAGCCATCACGGGCGCGTCGGGAGCGGGGAAAACAACCCTATTGAACCTTCTGGGGTGTCTGGACCGCCCCACATCGGGCCTTTTGAAATTGCTGGGTCGAGATGTGAGTGCCTTGCGCGGCAAAGACCTGGAAACCATGCGTCGGCAACACGTGGGATTCGTATTTCAAGACTATTGCCTGGTACCCACATTGACCGTTGAGGAAAATGTGGCACTCCCCCTCCTCTTTTCTCGCGCACTGCATCAACGCGACCGGGTAAGGGACTTGCTGGCACGCGTGGATTTGCAGCACCGATCAGATCACCTGCCCCACGAACTATCGGGTGGTGAACAGCAACGGGTGGCAATTGCACGCGCACTCGTAAACAACCCCGAGATCTTGCTCGCAGATGAACCAACTGGCAACCTGGATTCAAAACGGGGGAATGAGATTGTGGCATTGTTGCGGGATATGAACCACACCAGAGGATTGACAATCGTGCTATCCACGCACAACCTGGATCTGGCAAATCGCGCAGATCGACAGGTAAAACTCGTAGATGGACAGGTGGTCTGACATGATTGTAATCCTTCTGCTACTGATTGTCCTGTCAATCGGGTGCGGTGAGCAAAGAGCACCTTCTCCGGGCATGCGGATGGATTATGCCACGCATCTCCAGCAGGGAATAGAAAGCATGCGGCGGGCGCAGTACGAAGCGGCTGAAGCCGAGTTCCACCGATGTATTCAAATCGATTCGACGCAAAGCGCGGCCTATTTGCACCTCGGCAAAGTGCTCGCAATCCAAAACCGCCCCGAAGCAATAACCGCGTTTGAGCAGGCAGTGTCCCGCAATCCGGATGCAGTTGAAGCGCGAACATGGCTCGCGCGGCTTTACCGATCACAGCGGGAACCCGCCCGTGCAGCAGCGCAATTTGAAGCGGCTCTCATAAAACAACCCCTTATGCTGGACGTGCGAAAAGAATACGTCACCTATCTGCTGGGCGGGGAAACCATCTGGTTTGAAAATCAAAAGATGGGAAGCAGCGGACAGATCCTGCCCTTGAACGATTCCCGCATCTTGCTGGAACGCGCATTTCACCACGCCGATAAATTATCCGATAACGCCGTAAACGATGCAGAAGCGCGCTATCTGGCTGGCCTCGCCCTTCTGAGAATGGGAGATTACGAAGCGGCAATTGAGCGCTTGAAAGTGGCGATGCAGATGCAAAAAGACCGCCTGGACCTGCGCGTACCCGATCGGCTGGGCGTGGCCTATTACCGCGCAGGACATTATCGAAAATCAGCCGAAACATTCTTAAATTTGCTGCGTGCCCTGCCGGAAACAGACGAATGGTTTTTCCGCACCCAGTGGAATCTGAAACAAGCCTATGATAAACTCGGCGGTTATCCCTGGTGGTTGTGGTCTTATTATCGCTTCGACCAGCGCCCCGAAACCGCAGATGCGCCCGTGCGCTTTACAGATGTAGCCCGCGACCTGGGCGTAGCCAAATTGGACGGCGCCGGGCCGAGTGCCTGGGGAGATATCGACAGCGACGGCGACCTGGACCTGCTGGCGCAGGGATGCGACACGTACCTCGCGTTTTACCGCAACGACGGAACGCGTTTTGTGGATATCAGCAACCAGATCGGCCTGAAAGACGTCGATTCGGGATTCTCGGGAAATCTCGTCGATTACGACAACGACGGCGACCTGGACCTCTACATCGCCCGCAGCGGTTGGTCCGGACCCGGCCCAAACGCGCTCTACCGCAATGATGGCGGCCAATTTACCGATGTATCCGCAACTTCGGGCACAGATGACGGGGGATCGGGATTTGTCTCCCTGTGGGGCGATACGGACAACGATGGCGACCTGGATTTATTTATAGCAAATGGCATTGCCGGAGACGGATCCTCAAACGCGCACTACCGCAACAATGGAAACTTTGTAGAAACCACAGATGAGGCGGGCCTTCATTTTGACCTGGGCACGGTAGGCGCAGCCTTCGGCGATTATGACCTGGACGGCGACCTGGACCTCTTTGTAACCGGCTTCGAGACACCCAATGCCCTGTATCGAAATCGCGGAGACGGCACATTTGTCGATGTAGCACAGGCTTCCAATGTCGCCGGAAGCGGCACCCTTCGGGGCTATGTATCGTTTTTCTTTGACTACGACAACGACGGCGACCTGGATATCCTGACCACCTGCCTTGCCGGGTTTCAAGAAAGCTTAGAGGGACAATTGGTCGGCTATACCGCACCCATCGATCCGGCCTACCCAACGCCCAAGCTATACCGCAACGAGGGACCAGCCGAAGGCTGGCGCTTCACAGATGTATCTTACGAAGCGGGATTCATCTATGCCCACGGCGTGATGGGCGGCAATGTGGGAGATATAGATAACGACGGGTACCTGGACGTGTACTTCGGAACGGGCGATCCGGACCTGGGACGGCTGGAGCCAAACCGGTTTTATCGCAATAACGGGAACGGGACCTTTACCGACCTGACCGAATACGCGGGAATGGGGCACCTGGGCAAAGGACACGGCATCACATTTGCCGATTATGACGCAGATGGCGACCTGGATGTGTACGCACCACAAGGCGGATGGTACCACGGAGACTTGTTCGAAAATGCACTTTACCGCAACGAGTCGGAAAATCAGAACCACTGGCTACAGATCACTCTCCAGGGGCGTCAAAGCAACCGATTAGGCGTAGGTGCAAAATTGCGCCTGACAGTGGGAAACCGCACCCTGTTCCGGGAGGTGCCTGGAAGCGTCGGATTCGGGTCAACTGATCCCTATGCCATCCATTTTGGACTGGGAGATGCCGACCGCACAACCCGCCTAAAAGTGATCTGGCCCAGCGGAACAGTGCAGGTTGTAGAGAACCTGCCCGCAGGACAAATTGTGAATATTACAGAACCCATGCCCTGAGAGATGGGGTTTGCGAACATGGCTTCGGCACTGGAACCTGAAAGAAAAGCATCAACAACATCTGAATCGCTCACCATCCGGGCTTTTGTACTGGGGCTGATCACGATTGCGGGCATGTGTTTGTACGCGACCTACTTCGGGCGAAATTTGATGAAAAGCTTCGTGCCCGTTACCGCGTTGCTGCCACTGGTGTTGTGGGTGGGGATCAACACAGTTTTAAAGCTAATTTTGCCTCGCTTTGCCCTGTCGCGCACAGAGGTAATGGTGATTTTTGGAATGGTCTGGATGGTGGGCACAGCACCTGCAGTGGGCTGGGCCGGGTACTTAATTACGGATATTTCAGCACCATCCGCTTTTTCTTCCCCAGAAAACCGATTCTGGGAGGTCGTGGGAGCCTATATGCCCCGCTGGCTGTTTTTTGAGCCGGGAGATATGGTGGTAGAAAAGCTGTACGTGGGGTTGGGATCAGAGGAATCTATTCCATGGCGCAACTGGCTAACCCCGCTGTTCTGGTGGTTTGCCGGAACTGTAGCACTGGTGATGGCTGGCTTTTTTGCAAGTGTGTTGTTTTACAAACAATGGGTAGAACGAGAACGACTGACATTTCCCCTGGCGACAATGCCCCTGGAACTGCTTCGAGAAGAACCCTCACACCGATTGCCTGTCGTGTTTCGAACACCCGTTTTCTGGATGGGTTTTGCGTGTACAGCCGGTGTAATCTTCTGGAATATTGCCGGGTATTTTATTCTGACAATTCCGCGCATTGGGATCTACGATCACTATTTGACCAAAGCCGTACACATCGGGCGCGATTATCCGACCTTATATCTGAGGGTTCAGCCCCTTCTGATGGGGCTCGCCTACCTGTGTCCGCTAAATATTCTGCTGAGCGTGTGGACTTTTTTTGTGCTCAATATTTTTAAACAAGCACTGATGGACCGAACGGGATTTACAGTGGGCATGCAGGGGCAAGCGGCAACCTCGGGAGAAATACGGATGCTGGAGGCGCACGGCGCACTGGTATTTCTCGTGGTCTGGTCGGTCTGGGTGGCAAGAGGACACCTGAAAGAAACCCTGCAAAAGGCATTATCAGACGACCGGAGCAAAGACGATGGAACGCCCGTGACCTACCGCACGGCCTGGCTGGGCTTCAGCGCCACATTTGCGTTTCTCACAGGCTGGATGATATCTCTGGATATGCGACCCGTGGTGGCTCTGCTACAGCTTTCACTGTTTTTCGTGATCTACTTTGGCGTAACCAAATACGCGGCAGCCACGGGATTCGTATTTCTATCTCCCCAGGGACAGAAAGGCGGACCGATACTGAAAACGCTTCTGGGGACAGCTAATTTTTCCCCCTCCGACCTGACGGGAGTAATGGTGTTAAACCGCGGCGGATTGGCCGCGCATTCGGGTCGAATGCTGTCGATACCGGCCATTCCACATTTTTTTCGGCTATTGCAACAAGCCCTGAAGCGCCGTTTTCTGGTGGTATGTGCTCTGCCCATCTCTCTGCTTGGAGCCTATGCCATAGCCTGCGGTGCCCAGCTTTATTTGTGTTATACAGAGGGCGGCCTGAACGCGGCCTATATGTACGATTGGACCGTAATGCTGGGGCAGGTAGGCATAATTGAAGGGACGGAACCCACATATTTTGATTTTCAGAAACTGCTGGTCTGGCTGTTCGGAATCGGAGAAGCGGGACTCCTGACAGTCTTGAATACCCGGTTCGCTTCCTGGCCGATTCACCCGGTGGGACTCGCCTTCCCGAGTCATACGTACGGATTCGCTATTTTTGTCGTATGGCTCGTCAAAGCACTGACCCTCAAATTTGGAGGCGTCGTACTCTACCGGCGATCAATGCCATTTTCCTATGGAATAGTAGTGGGGTACCTGTTGGGCGTGGGCGTATCGAGTGTCGTAGATGCGATCTGGTTTCCCGGAAGTGGACACTTTGTACACGGATGGTAAACCTATTCTTCAATGACCAGAATCTGATTCGGAGACAGATTGTTCAGAGTTTGAGTGCGTCCAGAGGGCCACCAGATATTGAGGCGGTCGATCTGTTCGGCATCGCCCAGACCGAAGTGAAGACGCGGATCCCCCGAGGAGAGGTATCCGGATTGACTTCGCACCTCTCGAGATTGGACACGGCCACCTGCAGTAAGGGTGACGCGAGCACCTATCGCACTGCGATTCGAGCTTTTCAACTGGACAATAATCCATGGATGAGCAGGCGGGGTATCATTCCTGTAAAGATGTGGACGGGCATCGGCGACGACTACAACAAGGTCCAGATCACCGTCGGTATCTATATCGCCCAGAGCCGAACCCCGGCTGACAGCGGGCGATGTAAAACCCGCTGATTCGGAAACGTCTTCAAAGACGCCTGCGGTATTGCGGAAAAACTGATCGGTCTGGAAATAGGACTCGGCAGAAGAAAAATCCGAGACATTGGGAAAAATATGACCATTGGCGACAAAAAGGTCCAGATCGCCATCGCTATCCGCGTCGAAAAGATGCGTGCCAAAGCCCAGGGGAAGAGTACTGGGTCCCACAAGACCGATGCGGGTACTGGCCTCGGCAAAAACACCCTGTTCTGTATGGTGATAAAAGGCATTTGACTCATAAGAAAAATTGGTAACAATGAGATCGGTGTGCCCATCGCCATCCACATCGCCAGCATCCACGCCCATGCCAGCCTGCGGACGGCCCGAAGCACTTGTGCTCACACCCGTTTCGAGGCCGACTTCGGTAAAGCGCTCGCCATCATTCCGGTAGAGAAAATTGGGCGTCGTATCATTGGCGATATAGAGATCGGTATCGCCATCCTGGTCGTAATCCAGGGTGAGCACGCCCAGGCCCTTGCCCCGGGGATTGGCAATACCGGCCCGTTGAGAAATCTCTTCAAATGTGCCGTCGCCACTATTGAGATACAACAAATCGGGAGCACCCCGAAACCGATACGGAGCGCAGTAGGTCCGCACGCCACTGCGTTCACACACCGGCTCTCGGGCGGGATCGTACGTGAGATAGCGCACCACATAGAGATCCAGATCGCCATCGGCTTCAAGATCGAAAAAAGCCGCCCCCGCGCTCCATCCGCCCGCGACCACATTGGCCTGCCGGGAAGCGTCTTTGAAAGTAGCATCGCCATTGTTCACATACAGAATATTTTCGGAATAGCCGGTAACATAGAGATCCAGGTCACCATCATTGTCCGCATCGCCCACGGTGCAGCCCATGCCATAGCCCCGTCCGGGCGTACCCGAAGATTCGGTGATATCGGTAAAGCGAATTGTTCTATCTGAGTCATTGCGATACAGCGCATTGCTACCCTGGACCGGCTGCCCGGGCAGATTGGCACCATTGACCAGATAGAGATCCAGATCGCCATCGCCATCCGCGTCGAAGAGCGCACAGCCAGAACCCATCGTCTCGATATAGTGCCATCCGCCTTTTGCCCCGGTACTGTGGACAAAATGGATGCCTGCCTTCTCTGCCATTTCAGTAAAACGGATAGAATCGGCGGCAACAAAATGGGGTGCGCAAAACAGGAACAGGAACAATGCGACGCGATTCATGGCCCTTGTCCCTCTTCCATGCGGCGGATAAAATCACGGATGAGATTTGCATCGGAATGATCCGGACGAAGCCTGAGAACCTTCCGAAAAGCGGGCAGCGCGTCTTCCGGGCGATTCGCCCGCAGGCAGGCCAGGCCAAGTGCGTGCTGAATGTCGGCATTTTCGGGACTGAGAATGGCGGCTTTGCGGTAGGTATCAATCGCGTTGTCCAAAAGCCCGGCATCCTCAAAAGCGCGGGCGCGGTTCAGATAGGTACTCACCTGTTCAGGCTGATTCTGCAACCGCGCGATTTCGCGGGCAATCGCCAGAGAATCGGGGTGATCCGGATAGAGTCCAAGACCTCGTTTGAGGGCAGAAGCAGCCGCTGTTTTTTGACCAGCCTGCAAATAGACCATGCCCAGACCGAGATATGCGTCTCCATCGTCGCGTTTGAGATCAATGGCTTTTCGGAAAGCCTGGATAGCGTCCGGATACTGTTTCAAATAGGCCAGGGCTTCGCCCAGATAGCGGTGAGCATCGGCATTTTTGGGCGTCAGACGAACAGCCTCTTGAATGGATGAAAGACCCTGTTCATAGCGTCCCATATCCAGTTGCAGGCTGCCCAGAGACAGGTGAATATCGCCCAGATGGGGATTGAGGCGAAGCGCTTCTCGAAAAGCATTTTCCGCCTCTTCAAAACGCGCGGCATTTCGATAGGCAATACCCATATTGTGATAGATGAGCGGATCTTGCGGATAGATCCGTCGGGCAGTGTGCAGGGTGCGAATCGCCTCCTCAAAACGCCCGGCCTCGGTATGGGCAATGCCCAGATTAAAGTGCAAATCGGCATAATCGGGATTGAACTGAGCGGCTTTTTTGAAGGCGATAACAGCTTCATCGTAGCGCCCCAGTGCCTCATAAGCGCGCCCCAGATTAAAGTGGGCATCGGCGTGCTCTGGATTGTGCGAGATAGCTCGCGTTAAAACTTCGGTCGCCTGATCGCGATGCCCCATCTCGATATAGACAACGCCCAGATTGTAGTGGGCATCGGCATTTTCGGGAGACAGACGAATAGCCTCTTTCAGCGCGTGTTCTGCGCGGGTATGAGATTGCGTATTGGCAAGGGCAATGCCAAGAGTCAGATAAGCAACCGCGAAATCGGGCTTGAGGCGCACAGCGGTCTGCAAAGGCGCAATAGCAGCCTCGTGATCGCCCTGAAGATGGTGTAAAATACCCAGATTGTAGTGGGTGATGGGATCATCGGGTTTGAGGCGAATCGCATCCTGGAACGCAACAGCAGCGCGATCGGTCTGTCCCAAACTGGCATAGGTCACGCCCAGATTGTAGCGGGTCAGTGGATCATCGGGTTTGAGGCGCACAGCGGTCTGCAAGGCACCGAGCGCTTCTCTGAACCGGCGTTGCGCGATATAGAGCAGCCCCTGATGGCTGTGGGCATCGGCATAATCGGCATCCTCGGCAAGGGCGAGGGCGAGGTGCTCGCCCACAATATCCGGATTTTCGGCATTGCCAGTCAGGATCGTCCGAGCGCGCACCCAGTGGATATATGCCTGAACTGATCGGGTGGGTTTGCGAAGAATCGCCTCCCATTCGATATCGGTAGCACTGAGGCCAACACCGTTTAGGAAGCGGTATATCACGCTGTCCTGCAGGGCAAACAGGGAATCGAGAGGACCGGATACCTCTCCCAGTTCCAGAATTTCATCGGTATCAACCCGCAAAACGCGGGCGGAGATTTGGAGCTGGTTGTTCTCCAACCGACAGACACCATACAGGACCAGTGTTGCACCTGCTGACCGACCGATTTGCACAGGTGTTTGGCGCTCGGACAGAACGGCATTCAGCCGATCGGAATCGACCATTTGCAACCCCGACACGCGGCGGATCTTATCCGATAAACTCCAGGCCAGGCCCTGCGATAGCCAATCGGTATCAACTTCTTCAAAAGGCAATACCGCGACGACAGGGCGACTGTGAGCCGACAGGGGTACCAGCAGGATAAAGAACAAAACAATAACGCGCATAGAAAGCTCCTGGACAGTTCGATCCACAATCTAAGGCGTGTCGAAAAAAAATGCAATTGCCGCCTTACTTGAAGAGATCGCCTGCCAATCAATCACCACCCGGAAAAAACAGCGATTCCATTTTGGTTTTTTGTTATACTTTAGAAACACCTTGCGGAGAATCACATTTATTGTGAACACAAAACAATGAAAAATTATCACTTCTATCTTGCGCTTGGCCTTTTTATTGGACTGTGCGGACCGGGAATAGTGCATGCAACCGAAAACGCCGAGTCGATTTACGCTCGAGCCTTGCAAGTCTCGCACAAAGACAGTGTAAAACAGGCCATCAACGACCTGGAAAAGATCGCCGGGCAACAACCCCAGCCTGCGCGGGTGCTGACCATGATCGGACAACTTCACCTCCAGTTTCAAAAGGCCGACGACGCTATCAAAGCATTTCGCAAAGCAGTAAATGCCAATTCGGGGTGGGTAGATGCGCACCTGGGGCTGGGGCTGGCCTACCTGGATTTGAAAAACGACTGGCGAGGTGCCCGCCCCCATTTGCAGAGAGCCGTGGCACTGGATTCGACTCAGGCAAAAGTGTATTACCATCTCGCCCGCCTCTATCGAATATCGGAAACAGGCGATGCCAGAAAAGCGGCGGGACGGGCGATCCAGATCAATCCCGAATACGCGCCGGGATATTTGCTACTGGGTCAACTCTACCAGGAAGACAAATTGGATCAGGTAGCGGTTTATTATTACGACCAGTACCTCAAGCGCCAGCCCAAAGACCAGGAAGCGGCCTACCTGTTTATCCGCAGTCTGGCCGAATCGGGCAAAAAGGCAGAAGCCGAACGCCTGCTGGGCAGGCTGGAAGACCCGCGAGGCTATGCGATTCTGGGACAGATACTCATGGAGCAGGGCAATTTTGAAGACGCGCTGATCGCTTTTGAAGAATATATCTCCACGCTGTCTGAAGACGCGCAAGCACACTACTGGGATATTTCGATTGTGGCTACGCCCAGGGAAGCGGAGGCCTATCGACAAACCCCACCAGAGCGGCGGCGCGATTTTCTGAGGCGTTTCTGGCTAAAAAAAGACCCTTTAAAAGCCAGTGGGGGACTGATGCGCTGGTGCGAGCATTATCGGCGGGTGCTTTATGCACGGGAAAACTACGGACGAAAGCAGTTCCCCTATGACCGGCGCGGAGAAGTCTATATCCGCTACGGAGAACCAGACTACCGCTCCACTTCCCGGTCATTGAACCTCAACGTACCCCAATCGGTCGGGATCATCCAGACGGAACTCGCCCGCCGGCTCTACGGTCCCGATGGTGTACACCACACGTTCCTGGGACCTGTATATCCAGTGCGAACAGAACGATTTATAAACATCATCGACCAAGACAACCCCGAACTGGACGACCTGCCCCGCATGCCCTTTGAAGGCTCTATGCAGGCCCGCGCGGGCATGGCGGCTGAAGACACCCTGGGATTTTACGGATACAAACCTGTGACAACGGGCATTGCCGGGATGACCGTGAAATGGGAAGTGTGGTTTTACACCCGCATCGGGGGGGGTATCGAAGTGGTATTTACCGACGAATTTACCTCCGGACGTTACGATTATGCGCCGCCGCCCGTTCTGACCACAGAAGACCGAAATCGCCTGGAACGTTTTGGACACGACCAGACACTGCGGGTATCGCAACTGTTCTCGGACTATTCGCCAGCCACTTTTATGTCCCGCATCACCCGGGACATGCCCGAGGTCTATAACATCAGTTATTACGAACCGCTGGATTTCCATTTTGATACAGTGGATTTTAAGGGAACAGACAACAATACAGAAGTTCGGGTATTTATGGGAGTACCCACCCGCAACCTCTATGTACAGGGTGCTGGCGATACCGCGCGGGTACAGCGGCGAGTAGCTCTGATCAACGAGCGATCTGGAAAGGTCTATCGCGTACAGGGCGATGTTGAGGTCATGGCACCGCGGGGCAGCAAATCGGTACTGGTGGAAGAATTTCCAATGGATGTACCACCGGGTGATTATATGCTCGCCGTCCAAGCCTGGCGACCCGAAGCGGATTTGATGGGCGTTTATCAAGTAGCTGTACCGGTGGTTTCATACAACCGGGATACACTGATGGTCAGCGGCATTCAAGTAGCCCGTGCAGTGGCTCAGATAGATTCGGGAACTACGGGCCAATTTGTGAGATCGGGCTTCCGTGTCGATCCCTCGCCGGGTCGAATATTTTACCAGGGGACATCGTTTTTTATTTATTTTGAAATCTACAATTTGCTGCGCGATTCATTTGGACAGACACACTACGAAGTCGCCTATACGGTGCGGGACGCCAATCATACGCCGATGCTGATTCGCGCGCTATCGGGGCTGGGCCGAATGCTATCGGGCGGTAGCAGAGAGGAGGTAACAATCCGGTACGAGCAGACGGGCACGCAAACGAAAAGCGAGAATTTTGTAGAACTGGATTTGGGAGATATCGCACCTGGTCAACACGAGGTGGTCGTCGCCGTAAAAGATCTAAACCGCGATATTGAAGTATTCAAAACAGCCCGTTTTTACGTGGTGGATAAGCAGGGAGCAAAGGCCCAAAGAGAATGAGCAATTCTATGGAACAAAATGGATTCCGCGCCTTTGTAGTGCTCGCGCGGCCATTCACGTTACTGGCACCTGCCGTGGGCTTTCTCGCGGGATCGGCAATGGCTACCGGCGGGGAGATCCCAACAGCAGCCCTGGTAGGCACGCTGGCTGTTACAATCCTGAATGCGGGATCGAACATCATCAACCAGTGCTGTGACCTGGAAATTGATCGGATCAACAAACCCACCCGCCCCTTGCCCCTGGGGAGTGTATCCATGCGGGGGGCAACACTGCTGGGAACCGCGTGTTATATCATTGCCCTTGGCCTGGCTTATCTGGTACATCCCCGGCTGCTGGGCATCTTCGCGGTGGGCGCATTGCTCACACTGGCCTATTCAGCACCGCCCTTGCGGCTAAAACGGCACGCACTCTCTTCAAGCCTGGCACTGGGATTTGGACGGGGGTGTTTGCTGCCGGTGGGCGGATGGGCGGCTGTGGAACCTATATGGCACCCGGCACCCTGGTTTGTGGGCCTGGTATTCGGCCTCTATGTGTTTGGAGCCAGCAACACCAAAGATTTCGCAGATGTGGAAGGAGATCGCGCCTTTGGCATCCAGACGCTACCCGTGCTATTGGGACCTCGGCGAGCAGCCTGGCTGATACTGCCTTTTCTGGTATTGCCTTTTGCGCTCATTCCCATTGGCGCGATGTGGGAATGGGTGCCGCCGAGTGCGCAGTGGCTTGGCTCTCTGGCACTTTGGGGTGGGTATGTCGGCTGGTTGATGTTGAAGCGTCCCGAGGCTTTGACATTTGAATCCAATCACATTTCGTGGAAACACATGTATTTGCTATTGATGGCGGGACATGTGGGGTTTGTGTATGTGTTTGCAATCGGATAACGCGGAGGTTTGCAATGGCGGAACCGACGTATCAC
The DNA here is from genome assembly GCA_021295695.1 of Candidatus Latescibacterota bacterium. Lineage (GTDB taxonomy): Bacteria > Latescibacterota > UBA2968 > UBA2968 > UBA2968 > VXRD01. The sequence continues at coordinate 48,097 of JAGWBW010000039.1, read as the reverse complement.
GACCATGCACGAGACTTAAACCGGGAACTGCGGGCGGCAATACCAAAAGAACGGCTGACAGACCTGCATCAGCGACGGCCCTGGCGACATTTTTGGATCGCCTTGCGGCAGGTAGCACTCCTGGTCGGCCTACCCGTCTGGATTTACCACGTCGATTCATTCTGGGCCTGGTTTCCCGCAAGCGTACTCCTGGGATTCGTGATTTTCAGCTTCTCCGTTTTGCTACACGAAGCCGTGCATCGGTGTATTTTCCGCAAAAATCACCGGCTCAACAATTTTCTGGGACTTGTGTACGGGTGGATTTCAGGGCTGGCATTTTCACAGTTCAAGCGGTGGCATCTGGACCATCACGATCATCTGGGGTCATCGCACGCCGACCCCAAACGGGCGCATCTGTCACCCCGCATCAATTCGCCGTGGTTCAAGCTGCTTTACTGCACGCCCATGCTATTCCCCATTTATTTTCGGGCAGTAGCCGAAACCTTCAAAGGTTATCCAGAGCATCTGTGCCGCCAGATTAAACGAGAACGCACAGTGGGAATCGTCCTGCACCTGGGGATTCTGACGTGGTTCTGGACGATAGATCCGTGGTTTGCTTTCAAAGCGCATCTTTTCCCGGTATTTTTTATTTTTCCCATTGCTTTTACGGTCAACCGCCTGGGACAGCACTATGTGATAAACCCAGATGAAATTGCCAACTGGACGACGCTAATGCGAGCCAATTGGATGTGGAATTTTCTCTATCTGTTTTCGACGTATCACCTGGAACACCACTATTTCCCAGGTGTGCCATTTTACAACCTGCGAAAATTGCAAAAAGAACTGGAACCTTTTTTTCAACGGAAACAGATGATACTTTTTTCCTATAGTCAGGTGCTCTATCTCTGGTTTATCAAAAACCACGCACCCCATACGCAATCAGATATCATGATATAAAACAAGAGGAGCCATGAAAACGCTTCTGCTTTTTGTGCCCTCTGCTGTGGCAATAGCCGCGCTGATGTGGCACGCCTGGTCCTATCGGGGCCGTCGCATTGCGCTGAGCTTTTTTATCTCGGCGTTTCTGTTTGGCGTCGTGCGGGGAAATGTGATTCACTGGATTACAGTCGAATCGCAGGGAGGCGTGATGCCCTATGTATTCACGCAGCCGGTAGTGCAGATTTTTTCAGCGTCTTTACAGGCGGTAATCGGATGGATTTTTGCCCTCTATGTGAGCTGGTGGCTGGCCGAGCGGGTGCTGGCGCGGATACCCGCACTTAAAGGCGATTTGATGGCCACGGTGGGGATGGCCTGCGTGGGGATGGCAGCAGTAGGATATGGAGTAGAAGGTGGCGCAGCAGCCGCGGGCTGGTGGCTGTGGAGCATACCGACGTACAATCGTTTCTTTGCAGGTGTGCCAACTGTGGGGATCGCGGAGTGGTTTGCAGTCGGGTTCGAGTTTTTTATTCCCTATTTTCTGGCATTCTGTACGCCCTATCGGCGCAGAGTCTGGGCGCACGCGCTGTGGGGCGTATTTCTTTTTCACATGTTCTTACACCTGTTTTCCGATCCGATCTCACGCGCGGTGCCCACGCAACCTTTTGTACTCTGGCACTGGCTAAGCATCCTGACGCTGGGCGTTCTGGCACTGACCGGTGCAGGCTCGACAACTGTGGAAACAGCCGAAAGCAAGCACAGATCGCGGCACGAATTGATGTGGGTGTGTATAGGGCTGTTCACAGCGGTGATGGTCATAGCGCAGGTGGGCATTGGCGGGCGACCAGACCTGCTGGTATCGCTGATTCCCCTCGCCCTGCTATGTCTGATGGCACTGCCAAAAGTATCGATGCCCTATATTCTGGTCTCCGCAATTGTTGCCTGGATAGCTGAGGGATTTGGTACAGGTTTTGTCACATCACCGGTAGCGGCGGTCTTATTTCTGCAAGGGCGCACACAGTGGAGCACACAATGGCTTTTCCGCATCGGCGTAATCGCATTATTCGTGGGCATCGGATTGGGCGTTTATCGCTCGGGAGTGGCATTGAGCCGGCAGTGCGAGGCTTACATGCTACATCTGGAGCGAGCGGCGCGCCATGCGGGAAACGGTCGGATGGACCTGGCCGCGCGCGCGCAAGCAGCAGCCGACGCGCTGGCTCCCGGGGATGTAGAGGCGTATTTGCAAATAGGATATGCACTGAATCGGCGGGGATTCCTCGGCCTCGCCATTGCCCAATTTCGAAAAGCCCTCGATCTGGAACCAACGCTTTTCACAGCGCATTACGATCTGGGAATGGCTCTGGAAAGGTTCCGAGATACGGCAGGTGCAGAAACGGCATTTCGCCGCTCAATCGAACTTGCCCCCCGGTTCTACGATGGCCATGTGCAACTGGGAACGCTATTGCTCAATCAGGGCCGCACGGACTCGGCACAGGTGTATTTCGAACGCGCGGTTCAAATTGACCCAACCCATCCGGACGCACGACAGGGCCTGCAGAGGATTCGGGATATAGAGGCGAGATAAATCAGTTCTTAATCACAAAAATATCATCCGCCACCAGAAAGGGTTCGCCCTGACCAATGATCGGCGCAGAAATAACCGTGCGATCGCCAGTACTGATATCCACGCGGTAGATAACGGTGCGATCAGCCACAAGAAGCTCGTCGAGGATATTAAAAGCAAGGCCAGAGGGAATATCGGGCGTTTCGCCATCGCCCATAAAAGGACTTAAAATAACAGTGCGGTTTCCACTGATGGGATCGATCTGAATAACAGCGGCCTGACCGATATCGGTGACAAAAATGGTGTTCAGGCTGTTTAGGACAATGCCTTCCGGGTCCATCAATCGGGGTCCTTCACCCATTTCTGGACCAGAGACGACCATGCGGTCGCCATTGGTGGGATCAATGCGGAAGATACGCCCCTCGCCCCCCTGTGAAACTGAGCCAACCACCAATAGGAGATTGCCATCGGCCTCCAGAGCAAACTGCTTGATACGCCCGGTAAAGGGCGGTCCATCACCTCGGCCAGGGCCAGAGACAACTGCGCGGTCGCCACTATTGGGATCAACGCGAAAGATAGTAGCAGATGGCTGATCGCCAACTATGAGTTGGCCAGATGTTTCTCGCACCAATCCGACCGGCCCCAGAAATGGGGGACCTGAACCGATGACCGGGACATTGGGATCAACGAGACTGCCGCCTGAAGACACAATAAAAAGTTCGCCTGTCTGGATGGCAAACCGCAGAACAACGGGCAGGCTACTTTCAGAGAGAGTCATCAGGAGATCGCCGTTGGTATCTCGAGCGATCTGGCGGGGAACCCCCCCGATGCGGTTGGAGACCACGGTGCGGTCGCCACTGGTGGGATGGATGCGGAAAAGCGCACGCTGGGCAGCATCGGTGAGCAAAATGTCGCCTTCGGATAAGGTAATAGTTTCTCCGGGCTGGAGGCTCTTGTCGGACGAACCACAGGCGACCGCGAAGCAGACAAATAGCAGACAAATCAGTAAACGATTCATGGCTGCATTCCCCATCGACAAATAGTTAGTGAATGCCCAATGATACCGGATAAAATAATCGCTGTCAAGACGAGACAATGCAGGAGGCGAGACGTGATCATAAAAAGCGGATTGTGGTTGATTATTCTGGGCTTGCTAACCACAGGCTGCGCTTCCAAAGCCGACGAATGGATACAACTTTTGGACCATCCCAATGCTGCGGAACGCGCTCGTGCAGCATTGCAACTGGGAGAAATGGGTGACCGGCATGCGGTTCCAGCCCTCATCCAAACACTGAAAGACCGGGAAATGCCCGTGCGATTGGCCGCAGTCGAAGCCCTGGGCAAATTGGGAGATCGACAGGCAGTGGATTCGCTCATTGCGATTGTCCGCGATCCGAACGCCATGGTGGGCCTGAGCGCGGTCGAAGCCCTGGGCAACATCGGAGGCGAAAAAGCCGTGGAAACCTTGCTCCGGATTGCTCAGGCGCGGGAAAGGCCCTTGAGCCTGGGAGCAATGCGAAGCCTGGGTACCGACGATCGGTCCCTACAGGCCCTGACCACTGCCCTATCCGATAGCGCGCGCGATGTGCGGTGGGTGGCCGCACTGACCCTTGCCCGTTTGAAAAATCCGCAGACGCTCCCTCCCCTGATTGACGCACTGCCACAGGCGGACGGAGAACTGCGCCGCGTCATGATGTGGGCACTCAACGCCATCGATCCATCGTGGCAAACTTCCGCGTCCGCTGAAGAAGCGATCAATCGCCTGATTGACGGATTGAAGCTGTCAAGTCAATCGCGCTACCGAACTGTTCAGGTACTGTCGGAAATGGATGCCGATTGGCGAAAGCGCGCGAACGCCGGGGCGGCCATGGACTTCTTTGTGGCACAACTGGCGACGGAAGATATAATGGCGCGAATACAAGCTGTCGAGAGCCTGGGACAGATCGGAGATGCCCGGGTCGTGCCATCTCTGCACGAGACACTAAAAGATCCGAACATACAAGTGCAGTATATCGCTATAAGAGCACTGGGCGAACTGCGCGATACACGCGCCGTTGAACCACTGGTAAAAGCCCTCGAACATCCGGACCCCGGCATGGTTTCAACCGCTGCACTGGCCCTGGGCGAATTGCGCGATACACGCGCCGTCGAACCGCTCATGACTATCCTCGCCAATGCAAAATCCGGCGTATTTCACCTGGGAGCGATACAAACTCTGGGCGTGCTGAAGGATCCCCGTGCAACTGCCTTGCTGATTGATCAATTAGACGATTCATCGGTACAGGCACGGCGCATTGCGACCGAGGCTTTGGGAGAGATTGCAGACCGCGGTGCCATCGTTCCCCTGCTCAAAATGCTGAATGATCAGTCCGCCGAAGTGCGCTGGGCAGCGGCCGATGCCCTGGGATCAATCGGCGATGCGTCTGTGGCGGATTCCCTCATTGCAATTATCGGAAAAGGACGGATATGGGCGCGGCGAATGGTGCGGGTGCTGGACCGCCTGGATGCCAACTGGCGGGAACGAGAAGCGGCTCTGCGGATAGAAACCTATTTTTTGGAACATCTCGACCATCCCGAGCCGGAAGTACAATGGCGCTCTGCCGAAGCTCTGGGAGAGATTGCCACGCCAGGGGCGAGCCAGAAACTCCTGCAAGCTCTGGAACAGAAACGCACCCTGATTGTAGCGGCCGCGCACGCCTTTTACATCCGCAACGGAATATCCGAATCAGAACTCCTGCTCGTCCAGGCTCTGAATCAGTATGGTACCGAGGAAATGGTCCTGACATATCTAAATGCCGGCCACCCCATGCTGGCCAAAGCCGCACACATCTGGGCGCGCAGACAGGGGATGATATTGCTATCTTCTCCCGAACCTGGTAATATTCGATGGAATAACAGTTAAAAAACAAGATCAAGGAGGGCATAATGAGCAGTAT
>JAGWBW010000039.1:25323-42556 GCA_021295695.1 Candidatus Latescibacterota bacterium | reverse complement strand
CCTGTCACGCGGGCGGAACGGGCGCAGTAATCGGACATACGGACCGGGGCGAAGCCGTCACAGCGATGGGAGAAGCATTGTGCGCCTATTTGCTACAAGAATATGCCAAAGGCGACGTAGCAGGTATTATTGGCATAGGAGGTAGCGGGGGCACGGCACTCATTACACCGGCAATGCAGACATTGCCCATTGGCGTGCCCAAAGTGATGGTATCCACCGTCGCCAGTGGCAATACCGAGCCCTATGTGGGGTGTTGTGATATAGCGATGATGTATTCCGTAGTAGATGTCGCCGGGATCAACCGCGTATCGCGGCAAGTATTGGGCAATGCAGCGCATGCAATAGCGGGGATGGTCGTAAACACTGTTGCAGAGGCCGAAGACAAACCCACGCTTGGAATGACCATGTTTGGCGTAACTACGCCGTGTGTAACCATGGTCCGCGAGGCACTGGAAAATGACGGATAACAGGGACGGGTGGACAGGCAATGGAAAAACTGGTCGAAAGTGGAATGATCGACGGCGTTCTGGATATTACCACAACCGAAGTCGCCGACGAAGTGGTGGGCGGTGTATTTCCCGCAGGACCTGAGCGAATGGATCGCATTCTCGCGCGTGAAATACCTTATGTCGTGAGCCTGGGCGCGCTCGACATGGTAAATTTTGGCGCAGTGGAAACCGTACCCGAACAATTTAAAAACCGCACGCTCCACGTACACAACGCACAGGTCACATTGATGCGGACAACGGCAGACGAAAACCGCCAGTTCGCCGAATGGATTGCAAACAAATTGAACCGATCAACGGGACCGATTCAAATTCTAATTCCGGAAAACGGCGTATCGTTAATCGATGACGAAGGACAACCCTTTCACGATCCAGATGCAGATAAGGCATTATTTGAAACCATAGAAGCACAAATCGAACAAACGGAAAACCGACAAATCAAACGACTGGCGAATAACATCAATGATCCAGAATTTGCAGCAGCGCTGGTGGCGAGTTTTCAGGAGATAAAATAAATAAAAGGAGACCAAAATGGCAGCAGAGAGCCGAACATCAATTTTAGAACGCTTGCGAAAAAAAATCGCAGATGGACTGCCGCTCATCGGTGGCGGTGCGGGCACGGGAATCTCGGCGAAATGCGAAGAAGCGGGCGGCATTGATCTAATAGTAATTTACAATTCGGGACGCTATCGCATGGCGGGGCGAGGGTCGCTATCGGGTGTACTGGCCTATGGCAATGCCAACGAAATTGTAAAAGAAATGGCTTATGAAGTCATCACAGCAGTAACACACACACCCGTACTCGCCGGGGTGAATGGAACAGATCCCTTCATGTTGCGGGATCACTTTTTGCAGGAACTGAGAGACCTGGGCTTTGCGGGAATTCAAAATTTTCCAACAGTGGGACTCATTGACGGGTTATTTCGCGCCAATCTGGAAGAAACGGGAATGGGATATCACCTCGAAGTAGAAATGATCGCAGCAGCCCATGAGATGGACATGCTGACAACGCCCTATGCGTTCAATGTCGAAGAAGGCCAACTCATGACAGAAGCAGGCGCCGATATCGTTGTGGCGCACATGGGATTGACGACCAAGGGCACAATTGGCGCGCACACAGCAAAAACACTCGATGACTGTGTGGAAGAAGTAAAGGCAATTTGCAATGCCTGCAAGTCAATCCGAGGCGATGTGATCACGCTTTGCCACGGCGGGCCTATTGCCGAGCCAGAAGACGCCTCTTATATCCTTGAACGGGTCCCCGAAGTCGATGGCTTCTACGGCGCCAGCTCAATGGAACGCCTGCCGACGGAAGTGGCGATTACGGAGCAGATCAAGCGGTTTACGGAAATTCGCAGGTGAGTTAAACGCATGATGTCTTTACAGCTAAGCGAGGAAATCCAAAAATATACCGTTCCCTGGCTGCAATTGGACTGGCCGATAGATTGGCCACAGATTTTTGACCGGACGGGCGACCTCGTCCTCGAAATCGGATTTGGCAATGGGCATTTTCTGTCCGATATGGTTTTATCGGAATCGAGCGCGCCTGGGGATCCATGCGCCGATTATTTAAGCGCTTAAACGCTCAAAACACAAATCATGTGCGCGCAATAGAAGGCGATGCCGCATATTTATTACAACACGTATTTGCCCCGCAATCCCTATCGGAAGTATGGATCAATTTTTCAGACCCCTGGCCCAAAGAGCGACACCACAATCGGCGTTTGATTCAAGATACATTCGTAAAAATACTGGCCGAACGATTAAAACCGGGCGGCGAAGTAACCATAGCGACAGACCACGCAGATTACGCAACGTGGATCACCGATATATTGACGCGACAATCGCACTTGCAATCCATTTACGCAACCCCATCTGTTCACCAATTGCCCGGACGCACCCCAACCAAATACGAACAAAAGGCAATAGATGCAGGCGTGCCTATTCACTATTTTGTCTGGCGTCAAAAATCGGAACCATCAGTCGAAACGCGCATTCAAAAGGTCGGAAATATGCCAAATATCGTTTTAGAAGGCGCATATCAACGCGAAGATATTCTGACGCATATCGCGCGTGCCACAGATCAAGTGTGGCGCGAAACCCATGGGGATATGCAGGTCGTGATCAAAATGACAGACATCTACGGCCAGCTGCCCGACAATCACGGCCTCATCTCCGTCATGGTGCGCGAAGGAGAACTCGTCCAGTATTTCGGCATATCCCTCTTATTTCGCAAAAACAATCAGCTATTGATCAAACTGGCACCAATGGGTCAGCCGCGCCCCACCTGGGGAATAAAAAAAGCGGTACAAAAGGTGGCAGATTTGATTCTGGAAACACATCCCCATTTGTGGCTCGCATCGAGCACAGTGGGTCTGTGAGGAGAATAGCGCAGAAATGCAAACATCAAAACTGAGGCTCGGTGTAAGCGCGTGTTTGCTGGGCGAAGAAGTGCGGTATAATGGCGGGCACAAACACATGCCATTTTTGACAACCGTATTGGGCAATTACGTCGATTGGGTGCCAGTGTGTCCAGAAGTAGAAATGGGAATGGGCGTTCCGCGCGAGGCCATCCGGCTCGAAGGCGATGCGGAATCACCGCAACTCATTGCACCAAAGTCGGGAACAGATCACACCGCTGGCATGCAAAAATGGGCAGAAAAACGACTCAATGAACTAACAGACCTGAACTTACACGGGTATATACTCAAAAAAGATTCACCGAGTTGTGGATTATTTCGCGTAAGGGTATTTAACACAAAGACACAGATACCCACGCGCAATGGTCGCGGGCTATTTGCAAAAGCATTGACAGCCCGATTCCCCTTATTACCCATCGAAGAAGAAGGTCGGCTAAATGATCTGCCTTTGCGGGAAAATTTCATCGAACGCGTATTTGTCTATTACCGATGGCAACAGATGTTGACCAATGACCCAACGCCCGGTGCCCTGGTAAAATTTCACACCGGAATCAAGATGAGTCTTCTTGCCCACAGCCCAAAACACTACAGCGAGTTGGGGCAATTGGTCGCACAGTCTTCCCGCGAAGATATAGCGCTTCAATACGGAAAATTGCTGATGGACGGCCTGAAAGTAATGAGCACACCGGGCAAACACGTAAACGTATTGATGCACTTGATGGGATTTATAAAAAATGAACTGACAACCGCGGACAAAAAAGAATTGCTCGATGTATTCGAATCCTATCGCCAGCGACTGCTCCCTCTCATCGTACCAATCACATTATTAAAACATCACCTGAACCGCAACCGCGTACCCGACTGGGTACACGAGCAAACCTACTTAAATCCATATCCCATGGAATTGATGTTGAGAAATCATGTGTGAATGGAGACATTATGTTTGAGGTGACAGGTGTATCGAAAACATTTGGCGATTTGCAGGCGCTGCGCGAAGTTGACCTGAGCGTGCAGGCTGAGCAGACGACGGTATTGATTGGGCCGAGCGGGTGTGGCAAGTCAACCATGATTCGGTTGATGGTGGGACTGGTCTGGCCCGATGAGGGCACGGTGACTTATAAAGGACAAATGCTGACGCCAGCAAATGTATTGTCGCTGCGGCAAAAGATGGGTTATGTGATCCAAGAAGGGGGCTTGTTTCCGCATTTAACGGCGCGAAAAAATGTAGCGTTGATGGCAAATTATCTGGGTTGGGCAGAGGGTCGGATCGATTCTCGGATTGAGACATTGGCAACTTTAACACATTTTCCAGCAGATGGATTGGACCGATTTCCAGGAGAATTGTCAGGTGGTCAGCAGCAGCGCGTGGGGTTGATGCGGGCATTGATGTTGGATCCCGACGTATTGCTATTAGACGAACCACTCGGTGCCCTGGATCCGATGATTCGGGCGGATTTGCAATCGGATTTGCGTTCGATATTTCAGACATTGGGCAAAACAGTAGTAATGGTGACACACGACATGGGCGAAGCGGGATTTTTCGGGGATCAGATTGTGTTGATGCGGGAAGGGGAGATCGTTCAGATCGGCAGCTTGAAAAATTTAATGCAGAGCCCGGCGCATAAATTTGTGACGCAATTTATTCATGCGCAGAGAAGACCGTTGGAAAGCATGGCGCGGGGAGAGATAGTGAAATGACGCGCACGCCCAACACCACAACATCAGTGAAGTTCACCGCCCTGTGTATTCTATTTTGCTTTTTGTTCTGCACCTCAACCCAGGCACAAGAGATCGTTGTAGGGTCAAAGAAGTTCACGGAATCGGTCATTTTGGGTGAAGTACTATCTCATATCGGACGCAGTGTAAACGCATCGGTTACGCATCGGCGCGAGTTGGGGGGAACGCGGGTGTTGTGGAATGCATTGATTGCGGGCGACATTGATCTTTATCCGGATTACACAGGTACCCTGAGTCGGGAGATTTTGGCAGAAGAAAATTTGCGTGATGAAGCGGATATTCGCGCCCGGTTGGCGGAGATGGGCCTTGTGATGAGTCGGCCTTTGGGATTTAACAATACATACGTACTGGGCATGGTGGAAACAAGGGCTGAAGCACTGGGGATTCGGACGATTTCGGATTTAAAGAAGCATCCAGATTTGAAATTGGGATTTGGCAATGAGTTTATGGACAGAGGAGATGGATGGCCGAGTTTGCAAAACCGGTACGTGCTCCCGCATCAGAATGTGAGCGGATTGGACCACGACCTGGCCTATCGCGGGTTGGAGAGCGGTACAATTGACGTAATGGATATGTATTCGACAGATGCCGAGATCCAGTATTACGGGTTGCGGTCGCTGGTAGATGACTTGCAGCATTTCCCCGTTTATAATTCCGTCATTGTCTATCGGGTAGATTTGATAGATCGAGCGCCTCAAGTAGTAAAAGAAATTTTAAAATTAGAGGGGCTGATTTCGGAAAGAAAAATGATGATCATGAATGCACAGGTCAAATTGGAGAAAAAACCAGAAGTTCAGGTTGCGGCTGATTTTCTGGCGAAAAACCTCAATGTACAGGTAAAAATAAAAAAGGAGACCGCAGGCACTCGATTCTGGCGGCACACATGGGATCATTTGACGCTGGTAGGAATTTCTCTTTTCGGAGCGATTGTGGTGGCAATACCCCTGGGGATTGTGGCATTCCGGTGGGCAAGAGGTGGACAAATTATTTTGGGATTGGTAGGCATTATTCAGACCATTCCATCCCTGGCACTGCTGGTGTTTATGATTCCGTTGTTGGGTATTGGCGGGGCGCCTGCAATTTTAGCGCTGTTCTTGTACAGCTTGCTGCCCATAGTGCGAAATACATACGCGGGACTGCACGATATTTCAGTGGGAATACGAGAATCAGCAGCGGCATTGGGTTTGTCCGACGGGGCACAACTTCGACTGGTGACATTACCCATGGCCTCGCGGTCGATTCTGGCGGGTATTAAAACATCGGCTGTGATCAATGTGGGCACGGCGACTCTGGGAGCGTTGATTGGCGCTGGGGGATATGGACAGCCCATTTTGACGGGGATTCGGTTAGATGATATCGGTCTGATTTTGCAAGGAGCCGTACCCGCGGCACTGCTGGCGCTCATTGTACAGGGACTGTTTGAATTATTCGAGCGCGTGTTTGTATCGCGCGGCCTGCGGTTAAAAGGCGAGATGGCGTAGCGGGTCTCCTTTCTAACTACTGACAAGGTCCCCACCGAAATGGGTCAAGTCCATTTTGAGGAGCGAGTAGAAACATGAAAAAAGTTTTGATATTTGGCAGTTTATTTTGTTTGTCGCAGAATTTGGAAAGACGCTTATCGACGGCGTTTACCAATGAGAAACAGACAAACCAAAAGGGACTGAACACATTGCCCGAACTTTTTTCAATTTTAATCTCGTTACTCATAATTCGCCTACCGTTCCACCACCTTCGACTGCAACCCTGCTCGCAGCGGTCCATACATCCCGAATTCCCACTGAAACTCGGCATCCTTCACCACTCGCTCCACCTGTTCCCGTCGAACTGGCGCCGTCCCAAGAAGTTTCCCATCCTGCCTGACACTAATCTCCGCCTCGCCAACCGTGAACAACAGCGTCGTCGGCCCTTCGCGCCACACAACCGGCACAGAAACATGACCCGGCTTTTTCAACCGATGCACCACGCGGTACTCATCCCACACCTCGTCATCGTGCAAAAACGCAAGCCGCATATCTCGCTCGGGACAACCCTTGGCACTCACGGAAAGATAGAGCGCGTCTCCCATCGGAGATAGTCCCGTAACGCGCTGCCCCCACTCATTGATCACTATCTCTCCATCGTATTCTTCATTATACGCCACAACCCGATCTTCCCACGGGTGATTCATCTCATCCGTAATTGGCGGACGCCGAAACATCCGCTTCACAAACTGCCAGTGATCACTGTGCGCATCGTACCGCCACAACTCGGACCACGGCCAAACGCCCACATAGAGATCCCCGCCGTAAAACCCCGTTGTCTGCGCCTCTCGCACCCTATCAGACACACCCGGCATCACGGGCGGCCAATCCTTCAGATGACGAACCTCCTCCCCATCGTAAATAAACAAATTGCCCGTTGGATACTGCGACATCAACAGCTTATCATACCAGTTCAACATCGAATAAAGCTGAAAACTCACCCCTTCCAATGATGCGCGCAACACCTTCCACCTCACCCCGTCAAACGCATATATCCCGCCCATATTGGACGAATTGACAATCTCATTCCCAAGCTGCCCAATAGCAAACGGTGTCTCCCGATCGTACTTCAGATCGAGCACCACTGCTTTCTCCAGATCAACCGCTCCCTCTCCCGGCACATAGGGCACTGCGTACAATTTCGTATATGGCTGTTCCACCTCTTCATTCTTATAAAAAAACGTCAAATAACCCAGCGCGTAATAAAAATGATGATAATATCCAGACACCGGTTTTGCGAGAACCCGCTCGCCATCATACCACGCTTCACCCCCCTTAAACTGAAGCACCTTCCCCGCAACCCGCATCTTGCCCTCCCCGCTCACCATCTCACCCACGCCAAAACGCTCATCCACCTGCCAGGCACCTGCTACATCGTCCCACGCTCTCGCAGTCCGATCCTGATGGTAGCTACACGCGTACACCCGACCATCCAGATCGAACAAATAACTCCCCCCATCCTCCGTCGAAGGCGGCAACGTCTCAAAATTCATCTCCGCTTCATCGTCCCGCACAAAAAACTGCAACGTATATCGATCCATGCGAAACGCCGTATTATAAACACCTGTAAATCCCGCACCCAAAACCACGCGACCCTCTGCATCTCGCGCCTCAAATAGCGTACCCCAGTTCTGCCCCACATCTTTGCCAAAATCAATCGTCGTCGCAATCTGCATCACCGCGCTCTCCTCAGCCTGCCCACACAGGGGCCACAGTAATAATACTATTAGAAACCATCTCATCTTCACCCATCCCAAATCGGCGCATCCTGCGCTTGTAGATAATACGCCTTCCGAATACGCGCCTCATACGGGACCCGAATCGGAATCACCTCAATCTCCGTGATCTTCATCGCCATCCTCCTTCAGGACAACTTGAATTTCAAAAAAATTATCGTATATATAACGACCCATTTCCCAATCTCTGGCTCTCAAGAAAGGTCTCCCCATGCCCCAGCGCCTCGTCTATTTCAACGGAAACTTCGTTCCCGAACGCGAAGCCCGTATCTCCATCTTCGACTCCGCCCTGATGTTTGGAGACATGGTATTTGAAATGACCCGCTCCTTCAAGCAAAAACCCTACTGCCTTCGCAACCACCTGAAACGCCTGTACGCCTCCATGAAATACGCCGAAATCGACTGCGACCTCAGCATTGACCAGATGGAAGACGCCACGCACAAAACCATAAAAAAAAATCTGCCCGCCCTGGAAAATCTGGACTTTCAGATCATGCACAACGTCACCCGGGGTGCCCTGGGCTTTTACGACACCCTCGTCACAGAAGGCTCTCGTCCCATCGTCACCATCAACGTCATCCCGCTCGTGCGCCACATTGGAGGCAGTGCCCAATATTACGAACAGGGCACTCACTTTGTCATCACGCCCCAGCAATCCGTACCCGCCCGGTACATAGACCCCAAAGCCAAAAATCGCAGCCGCATCTACTACCAGATTGCCAATCTCCAGGCTCAACGCATGGAAAAAGGTGCCAACGCCCTCCTCACCGACGAACGCGGCTTTATCACCGAAGGCACTGGCACCAATTTCTTCATCGCCCGCAATGGCGAAATCCACACACCCAAACCACACGATATCCTGCGCGGCGTCTCCCGGGAGGTCTGCATGGACCTCGCTGCAAGGCTGAATATCCCCGTCTATGAGACCGACATCGAACCCTACGATGTGCGCGAAGCCGACGAAGCCTGGTACACCTCAACCACCATCTGTATGGTACCCATCACCCGCTTCAACTTCCAACCCGTCGGCACCGGCAACCCCGGGCCAATCTATCAACAGCTCCTCGCAGCCTGGTCCGAAGAAGTCGGCATAGATATCCCCACCCAGGCCCGAGACTACGCCGAACGCGCCAAAACCTGGACCCCCTGAACCCACCTGTAAAAACACTACACCTTATAAGTCGTCCACGTTCCCGTACACCCCAGTCCGCGCCTAACGTGGAGCAACCCCTTTGCGGGTTCGGCGATATAACCCGAAATAGAATACATATCTACAGCACCGTGGCGGCATATCGCTGCTGGGTCGCCATCGTGGTCCGAGAGAATAGCCTTCATTGTATCCACCGTGATATCGCCCCAGTGTTCTCTGACCAGATCGCGCATCCTATCGCGTCGGGGGCAAGAATCCGCAAGACTATTGGTTTCACAGGGCGCAAATTCGGGCGTGAGATAGTGATTGGCGTGAACAATTGCATCGGGATGTGCATCGGTAAATTGCATCACACCTTCGGGGCGGATTTCGAGATCGGCAATCTGCCCATCACCAAAACAAAAAACCATATTGCCAGCCGAACAGGTGGGATGTTGTCTGAGAATTTGAAGACAGGTATCCAGACCCTCCTGCTCCAACATAATGCGTTTGAGCGGATAGTGGGGCAGGCCCATCTGCCAGGGACAATCGTAGAGCGCATTGGCAAAATGGGCCAGACCGTACTGATTCATACCCGAATAACCCAATTGTCCGGCAAAAGTGAAAAGCAATGCCCGGGGACGACCATCAGAAGGACAGACGTGCAAGAGAATGGCGACATCGGCGTATTCGACCGCGAGATCCTGATTTTGACCGGCCAGGGGATACCCATCGGCAGTCGCAGAGCCAGTAAGCGCGAAAGCCGTGCAACCTTCGGGAGGAACAGAAGCAGCCTCACCCCGCGCCTGACACAAAAGGGCTTCGTCAAAAGAAATACCCGCACCATCGGCAAGCCCGCGAATTTCTTCCATAAGCAACGGACTCAGCTTCTCAATTAAGGGATAAAAAGCACGCGCATTCTGGCAGAGTTCATCGCGGGGTTTGTCCGTGAGCTTTTCAATCCATAAAAGATATTTGTGAACGAGATCCGCGGCCTGTTTGCCGTGTTGATACCCCATGTCGTACGCCGTACCAGAAACTTCGACAAAAGGAAACGCATGACCGGCTATCGCAGTATCATCCATGGGACAACCCTTCGCGATTCATCCACAGACGCATAATCGTCGGCGCCTCGCGGAGGAGATGGAGGTAAACATTCCCTGTTTGGCGTTGCTTGGCGAGATGTTTTTTGCCAAAGGGTTTGAGATTGAATTTGCCAGCGTTTTGAACGATGGATTTTTTCTTATTATCGACCTCAATGGTAAGCACGTGTTCCTGCATCTGATTTTCCTCAGCAGCGTCGAGGTCCAGCGCGCGCAAAGACCAGAGAGATCTCTCACCCGAGGCACAGCGTTTGGCATAAGACCCTGCGCAGTGATGCATAATGCGCCCCTCGGCGTAGAGTTGTTGTGAAGTAATGAGTTCGTGAAACGTCCACTGAATATTGCGTTTGAGCTTGGGATCCAGCGTCACATGTTCAAATTCCCTAAAGCCAGAGGACTTCCAGATCTCTAATTCCACATCTTCCAGGCCCGTGAGTTCTTGATGCCACTGATCAACCTGGCGGAGGAGCTTGTTAATACTGCGGCCCTTCATGCAAAAATTGGGATGCAGCGGCGGCCCCTCAATCTCCGTACCATCGGGTTGTGGCATGCGCTGAGGCGTAAATTTTTGATTGCGGATATAGTCGATGATGGGATTGATATAGCTGCGTTCGAGAAAAGCCTGATTGGCGAGAAAATGGACAACCGTCTCCCAAAAATCTTCGTTCTCGAATCCTTCCCCCAGAGGCCCATGGGCAATTTCCCAAGCACTTTTCGGATTGCCGCCATAAGCTATGTACTGAACTTTGCGAAGGCACTGAACAACGGTGTGATAATTGCGTCTCTCTTGCAAAAGCAAATGCGCCATGCGCTTTGTGATCCGCATAGGCACACCGGCTGTGCGGATATTTTGCCCCATGCCAACGTGTATGAACCACGCTTGTTCCTGTCGCGCCTTTGGTGTATTGCCCTGCAAAAATGCCGTATCAAAAAATGCGGGCACATCGTATTGTGCCAGGAGATGGCGCGCAAGGCTATAGAATTGGTGCACTGGTTTATAGCTATCAGGTCGCCAATCCTCAACGGGCCGAATCCAATCCGCGTGATTGCGAGCGAGTTGCTCAAGAGCGGCAATATAGGTATTGACAACCGTATGACCAAAACGCTTGCAGGCGCGTGCGGGGCGCATCAAATCGCCGTATTTTTCAACGTGGAGAACGAGGCGACCCAGGGCTTGTTGTGCGTCGGGATAACCGTCGAGATTATTGTAAATCGCGCGAATGCGAAAGAGCAAATCTGAGACAGTCTCGTCCTGAAGCTCGCCTTTGAAGATACGGACGATAAATTTGGCGCGATGGGCATTGTGCCGCGGGCTAATATCGGGATCGCGCTGCTCAACCTCGCGTTGCAAAAGATCAATTTCTGCCTGACGCTGAGCAGCGGTCTTGTCCAGACCGGTATCCAACCCATTGCGATAACACCAGAGTCTATAAGCGAGCACCCTGTCAAAGCCGAGCGTCTTAAAATGGAATTCGAGATCGGGTTTATCGAGAAGAATATTTGACATCGCACAATCCTGTTATTTGGAGCTATAGAGGTCTTAGTTTCACTACATACAAAGACAAAACGCTCCGCCATGAAGTTTCATTGTAAAGAATCAAAACCCCCGTAAAACCGTACTTTCTCTGCGGGGCAATCCCTCCTTCGGCGCGCGTTTTAACACAACATATTCCAGACCGTGTTCCTCGCAAAAAACGCTCTTCTCCGGCTTGTCGCCATCTTCATTCACCGCGTAAATATCCGGTTTGAGAACCGCAATCTCTGGCGCGGCATCCATCCACCCATCGCCAGAGGAAATCAGACCCTGTGTGACAAAACGGATGGACTGCACGACATATCGGCGCTTGTGTTCATCGAACATGGGATGATGTTCGCCTTTGAGCAGACGGACATTTGCATCGTGACCCACAACCACGTACAAATCGCCCAACTCCGACACCTCTTCAAAAAATCGGATATGCCCGGAGTGGAACCAGTCAAAACATCCCGTAACAATTACTTTTTTATTTTTTCCATCCCCATTCGCCACCTCAGTTACCGGAAACCCCTTAATATCATCCGCAGTCAAAACGCGATATGCAATATTGTGCGCCTCGCAAAAATGTCGTTTTTGCGGCGTATCATCTCGTTCATCCACCACCCAAACATCCGCCTGAATCTTATCGGGCAGACCGTCTTTATCTCCCAATCCCGTCACAAGCGTCGCGCGATCCACATAGCGAATCGCATCCATCATATACATGCGTTCTTCTTCTGGAAATTTGGGTCGCCCCTTGACGACATCATCCCCCCACACCAGCGCGTGAAGATATCCGTATCGGGATGCCTCTTGCAAAAAACGGATATCGCGCGCCCTCATATCGTCAAAACTACCTGAAACAATGACAGTCTTCATATTACTTCCCTTTATCATATCGGACATCCACGCGAAGTGCGCCCGGCACAGATTCTTCAGAAACAACGTAGATATATCCACCGCCACACCCCGAATACATCGCCCCGATATATCTGGACTGATAATATTCCAAAATACCCATCAAATCAATCCGAATAGTCGGATGACGCACCGTATGCGGCAAAAGAGTCTCCCAACACACCATACACTCATTCAGCGACGCGCCCAATCCTCGCGCATCTCTGGCAATAATCGCATCATAACAATTTTTGCCCGACTGACTCAATCTTTCAATCCATACCGGATCTAAATTCTTCTCACCCAACGGCTCATAACCATCGGGCCGCGGCGCAACCGGAACCATATAGACCACATCTTCGAGCCAACGCGCGACATCGGGATCGTTATTGGACTCGATATGAACCGGAAAATACCCCCCCTCGTACTCGCAATTGTAGTCGAGCCTGCTCACACCCGGATAAAGCAATCCAACCATATCCTGTGACCCCGACGGCTCGGCCTTACCTTCATTTTCAACCGTGTACAATTCCTTCACCAGATCGGACGGCGCGCGGTCGGGAAACGTAGAACCCCAGAGCCTCATCGCAACATCCCTCGTACTCGTCGCCATACCGCAGCGATTCATAAAACGGCTGGTAGGTTCGAGCGAAACCACAACCATAGACCCGGGAGGCGACGGATTGCGCTGCGACAAAAACGGCTGGTCAATCCACCCCCCGGCAAAAGCCATGCGAAAAGGAATATTGCCAATAACACTCGTAATATCTTTACTCATATAACTCTCCAAAAGCATCCGCAGATGGACGCAGATGCACACAGATGGGATGCTTCGGCTCCGTTCCACTCTGCTCAGCATGACAAAAACCCAGCCCTGCGTAACGTCAGTTCCTAATTTTTAATTTTTAATTCCTAACTCACCGTGCGCTTACCCGCTTTGCGGTCGGCGTATTGCTGTGCAATCCAGGCATAAGTTTTGGCCATACCATCTCGCAAAGAGGTATCCGGCTCCCAGTCGAGAATTTCTTTAATCATCGCATTGTCACTATTGCGACCAGCAACGCCCTGAGGCGCAGTCAAATCATACGTGCGATTGAGTTTAACATCGCCGATTTCCTCAATAACACTGACCAGTTCATTGATAGAAACCAATTCACTCGAACCGAGATTGATAGGCGTTGCAATCAAATCTTCGCTATGCATAATCATATCGACGCCTTTAATACAATCGTCAACATACATAAAACTGCGCGTCTGGTTGCCATCGCCCCAAATATCGATTTCGAAATTGCCGCTATCTTTGGCCTCAATCGCCTTACGGCAAAGCGCTGCAGGCGCCTTCTCTCGTCCCCCATCCCACGTCCCATAAGGACCATACACATTGTGGAACCGCGCAATCGCGGTCTTCATGCCGCGCTCGGACCAGTATTCCTCGCAAAACATTTCCGAAACCAACTTCTCCCAACCGTATCCGCGCTCGGCCATTGCAGGATAGGCATCTGATTCCTTGAGTGCCCGCACATTGGGATCTTTCTGCAACTCGGTATTATACGCGCAGGCAGAAGAAGAAAAGAAATACCGATCTACACCCGCCCAATAGGCCGCTTCAACCAGATGGGTATTGATCAAAATACTCCGCAAACACTCGACTCTGAACCGCTCAATAAATCCCATTCCCCCCATATCCGCCGCGAGATTGTACACCTCGGCAGCACCCTCAACGGCGCGTTTGCAATTGTCTTCATCGCTCAAATCCAAACACAAATTCTCCACCCCCGGCACGCGCTGGTACCATTCGGGCAAAGGCTTCTTATCAACAGCTCGAAGCCGCACAAACCCCTGATCGTGAAAATATCGCGTCAATGCACCGGCAATAAAACCGCCCGCCCCACAAACGACAATCAAATCGTCTTTGTTGAGCGTTGTTGCTGCTATTTGCTGCTTTCCCATCGGGTTCCTCCAAAGTAAATAGTCTGTATTCTGGTATGATACGCCTAAAAAACATCCGTGGAGATATTACAAAAATGAGCCGAAACACGCAAGAAATGAGAGACAATCAGCTATAAAATTACCAAACTGTCCGAAGCATTGGAAAAGATACCGACACACACACCTTAAGCAACCCCTTTTTAACTCAATGTGCGTCAACACATCGCCCAAATCCCAGGTCATAGATGCAAATATCTTTCACAATACCGCCCATTCATGGCTCAAAATATTCCCATCCGCTTGTGTTTCAGCAGGAGGTCCTTAAATTCAAGTTGTGAACAACGGCGCAATACTGCATATTTCAGGAAAAATGAGATGTTTGCGCTTTTTTTTTCCAATATATGGCTCGATTTTTGGATGATGGCGTTTTCTGGCTCGCTATTTGCTTAAAGGTCTGACTGTTGCGTGTATGCTAAAACAGACCAACCCTCAGACTCAAGGCAGCCAGCATGGGAAAATACGACACCATCTCCAAACGCCTCATCCAGACCTATCCGCAGGATTTTATACGCTTCACACTCGAAAGGGACGATGTCGAGTTTCTCGCACTTCTTGACACGGAGCAACCCACCGTCAAGACCTACCGTACGGATAGCTTGATCAGTGCGCGAATTGGCGAAGAAGACGTGGTGCTACACTACGAGTTTCAAACCACCGACAGTACGAATCCGCCTATGCCGCGCCGCATGGCGGGTTATATTGGTCACGCCATTGCACATTATGGCCTGCCCATCCATTCCGCTGTCATTTACTTGCGTCCCGATGCGGGGCGAAACGATCCGGGGTACTATGCCCAAGATCGTTATGGTTGCCAGTTCATTATCCAATACAAGGTGATCAGACTGACTGAAGTAGAAGGACATCGCGTTCTTGAAGCGGGTCATTCGGGCTTGCTTCCGTTTGCCTCATTGATGAAGCCGCCTGAAGGGATGGGTTCTGAGTCGTGGTTTGGTGCGTGTGTTGACTGTGCGCGAGACGTGCCGCTGGATGAATCTGCTCGGGGCGATTTTCTCGCGGGTTTGTCTGTGTTGGGTGGCCTGGTGCATGATCGAGAAATGATTGCTAACCTTATATCAAAGGAGGGCTTGATGGATCTCATCCGCGAATCATCTTTTGCCCAATACCTGATTGAGCAAGAGATAGAGGAAAACAAAGAACAATGGATCAAGCAGGGGGAAAGACGAAGCACGCTCGCAGGGCTCCTCGACGTGTTGGAGATTCGCTTTGGTCTGAGCGAGGCGCATCCTATATCTGCCCGTATTGCAGCCATCGAAGATTTGCAGCGGCTCAAGCAGTTGCATCGTGCGGCAATTCAAGCCACCAGTCTCGAAGCATTTGAACGCCTGTTGGGTAATGCGTAACGCGATTTCCCAACCTCAAACAGCCAACGTCTCCAATTCGAACTCGCTCAACAAAAAAACCGCTCGCCATAACTTCAACGAGCGGTTTTTTACAGACACATCTAACACCTCAAAACCGCACATTCACCCCTCTGGCCTGAAGCGCGGAAATGTGCGTGTTGCGGGATTGGGTACTCAGAGGATTGTTCCGCGCATCCACATTATTCCTAATTGCCACTTAGTTCCAAAGCAACTCGAAATCCCCTTTCGCTACCCCGGTAATTAAATCCTCTTTCTGGGTTTTAAATGCACATTTTCTTTCGTTAGACACAGGGGCTATTTCTCGATATATTTAGAATAAAATCAACGCGTTCCACAGGAGTACCCATGCCGCTACTCAACGTCGAAAACGCCCGCGAAAACCTCAGCCGCTACCCCTGGGCGCAAGCCATCCTCGAAGGCTGGAAACAACAGGTCGCCCACCTCTTGGACCAGAACCGCGACTTCATCGACGCCATGATACCCGAACTCACCCCCTGGCCCGAATACGGCCAGAACTGTCCCGTCTGCGTCAACCGCCTCTCCTCCATGGGTGAAACCGGCCTGTACGAATGGGATCCCACCGATCCAGACAGGCTCATCTGCAAATACTGCAAAACCGAGTACCCCAACGCCAACCATCCCGAAACCGGCAGCATCACCGCGCCCAGAATGAACCAGACCTTCATCTTCTACCTCACCGACGAAGAACGCACCCACCCCGAAGATAAATCGGGCAAACACGCCTTCAAATGGGTCAACTGGCCCGTACACACGAGCTGGACCGGTATCATCCGCACCAAAAAAAGTCGCTGGTGCTTTGAACAAATGCTACCACTTGCCAAATTATACGCCCTCACCGATGACGTATTATACGCCCAGTGGTGCGCCTATATCATGGACTGCATGGCACGGCGCTATCCCAACTGGCTCTTCCACTCCTACGACGGCACCATAGCGGATTGCCCACCGGCCGAAGCAGCCATCTCCCTGGGAAAATATCCCCGCGCCGGGCGTTTTCCCGTCGAAACCATCATCACCGCCTTTGAAGGCCGCCATCGCGAGAGTGACCATGCAATACTCAACAACGGCTTCTGGGGCGCCGGACGCTTTGGTTGCAGCGGCTCTGATGGCGGAACCATCCTTCAAGTCACCCTGGCCTACGACCTCATCCGAACAGCCCAATACCCGGACGGCTCACCCGTCCTCACACCCGAAATGGACCAACGCATCGTCAACGACCTCATCCTCGCTGGCTGTGCAGACACCGAAAACTGGAGCGAAATCAACAACAAATGCGG
>JAGWBW010000039.1:3659-25270 GCA_021295695.1 Candidatus Latescibacterota bacterium | reverse complement strand
CTTGAAGCCCTCCTCGAAGATGCCTTCCACTTCGACGGCTTCTGCACCGAATCTCCCGCCTATTCCGCCATGCACCTCAACCTGTTGCGCGACATACCAGAACTGCTCGCCGGATACTCTGACCCAGACGGCTATGAACCCGAAACCGGCCCACCCCTCAAAAACCTGGACCCCTTTCAACACTTTGACCGTTACCGCCTCGCCCTGGAAAGCATGGTCCGTATGCTCGACCCGAACCTGCAAGACCCCGTCATCGGAGACTCCCGAGAAGGCCGAAGCATCGACCCCATCTACGCCGAAATTTTGACCGCCCACTACGGCAATCGCTACGCCAGCCTGCTGGAAAAATCGCAGAACGCCCCGCTCTCACAAAAGGGTAGCGAATACGCCCTCTGGCACCGGGATCCCGATCTGATAGCCGAACAAAATACCGACTTGCCCCACCACACCGAATGGTTCCCCGGCTGGCACGTTGCCGTCCTGCGCGGCGGAAACCCAAAAGGTCACACCGCCTTCTACCTCAATGGTTACGGCTATGGCGGCCATCGCCACTACGACAGCCTGGGCATCATCTACATCGCCCAGGGGCGAGAAATGACTGCAGACCGGGGTTATATCTGGGACGACCCCAGAAATGCCTGGACCAAAAGCACCCTCTCCCACAACATCGTCACCGTTGATGCCCAAAACCAGAGCGGCAACCCAAAACCCGCCACCCTAAAACTCTTCGGCACGGGCGCAGGCGTTGAAATCGTCCAGGCATCCGCCGCCCCTTATGAACAGTGCGATCTCTACCAGCGCACCTGCGCGCTCATTCAGGTTCCCGGCGAACAGACCTACGCCATCGACTTCTTTCGGATAAACGGCGGCAATCTCCACCAGTATGGCTTCCACTGCAACGGCCGCCTTGTCGGCATTCGCGGAGCCGATCCTCAACCCATTGAGGAACAAATCCAATGGCTCGACAACATCCGTGCCGACCATCCACAAAACCCCTTCACCGCCACATGGCAAAACCAGGACCTGCGAATGGACCTCACCCTGCTCAACCCCATCCATCGCCTCCTGCTCGCAGACGCGCCTGGCTGGCGCTCGGATCTGGGCGACCAACTCAACGCCCCACCCGTCCAGCAAATCCTGGCCGAACGCAAAAACGATGCGAACACAAGGTACGCCGCCGTCATCGCACCCTACACCGACAAATCACCTATCCAATCCGCACACCTGATCCTGGACGATCCCGACACCTGCGCCATAGCAGTAGCCGTAAAACGCGAAGACTGTACCGACTACATCCTCTCAGCCCTAGAAGGTACAACCCACGACCTCGGCCCCGTCTCCATCACAGGCCAATTCGCTTATGCATCCATCGACAATCAGGGCAATCTCCAACAGGCTTATCTGCTCTGCGGCACCGAACTCCGCTGCAGCAGTCACACCCTCACACTCTCGCAGGCACAGACCCCGCTCGACGTCACCTCAGTTGACAATCGCACTTATCACCTATCGCAAACCGTGCCCGACCCCAACAACCTCCCCGGAACCTATCTATTAGCCGCAGACACCGGCTACGAAATCGAATCCGCTTCGGAAAAATCCATCACCGTGCGAGACTATCCCGCCATCGCGTGCGACCGCATTACTCTCCTCAACGCCGCTACCTTTGACCTAACGAAACCAGCGCACGCATGACCAAGTCTGGTTCCACGCGGTGAGGGTAGTTTATGAAAGGCGCAAGCAACTCGGCATCGCCCCCAGTCAAAACAACCGTCGCCCCCCCATCCGGAACCAATTCACAAAACAGCCGCTCTACAGCACCTGCAGCCCCATAAACAATACCCGCCTGGATACAAGAAGCCGTATCCGTCCCAACAGCCGAATCCGGCGGTTGAAGTGCCACATGGGGAAGCAAACTCGTTTCATCGTGCAGCGCGCGCACCCCCAGACCCAAACCCGGCGCAATCGTCCCCCCACAAAAAACACCATCTGCCGTCACCACATCCACAGTCAACGCAGAGCCAAAAGCAGCGACAACCACACTTCCCGCGCAAACGCGAAACGCCTCACTCGCTTGCAATAGCCGATCAATACCAACATGGTCAGGACGAGGCACAGCGACACCAATCCCCAGATCCATTTCTGTATCGACCACCTGCGGCGCTATCTCCCATACCGTCTGCACCGCCTTGTGGATCACCCCATCTGCACCGCGCACCACAGAAGCAACCAAACACCGGTCGGGCGTTCCTCTCGGGGCAAAACGCGATTCAAGCACATTCACAACCTGTGCCTTATCCCAAGTCTCACCTGCCCTATCTCCCACCGCACTCAGAGACGCACGCGCAATCAAACGACCATCATCGTATAACGCCGCCTTCAAACGCGAATTACCCACATCAAAAACCAGCAGCTTTCGTCCCATTATTCATTTCCTGTTTAGATAGGGCGGGCGACCACAAGGGTCGCCCCTACATCTCAAATTTCAAACTTCCTACTTCACACTACCCCCTTCACCTCTCGCCGCCGCGCGTGTAAAACCGGCTCGGTATATCCATTGGGCACTTCGCGGCCCTTGAAAACCAGATCGAGCGCTGCCTGGAACGCAATACTCTCATCAAAATTTGGAGCCATATTGCGATACGCCGCATCGCCCGCATTTTGCCGATCCACAACCGCGGCCATCTTCTCAAATGTCGCGCGAACCTGCTCTGCACTCACAATCCCGTGATGCAACCAATTGGCGATATGCTGGCTCGAAATGCGCAATGTCGCGCGATCTTCCATCAGACCCACATCGTGAATATCGGGCACCTTAGAGCAACCAACGCCCTGATCAACCCAGCGGACCACATAGCCCAAAATGCCCTGCGCATTATTATCCAATTCCTGCACAATCTCCTCAGCCGTCAGATCCCTATCCAGCAAAGGCGGCGTCAAAATCGCATCCAGACTCGCGCGTTCTCGCCTTGCGAGTTCTGCCTGCCGCGCCGAAACATTCACCTGATGATAGTGCATCGCATGTAATATCGCCGCAGTTGGCGAAGGAACCCACGCGGTTGTCGCCCCTGCTTCGGGATGGTTCATCTTCGTCTCCACCATCTCCCGCATCGCATCGGGCATCGCCCACATCCCCTTGCCAATTTGCCCTTTGCCGATCAACCCTGTCTCAATCCCCACATCCACATTCCAATCTTCATAAGCCGTCAACCACGGCTGCGCCTTAATTTCATTCTTGGGAAGCATAGCACCGGCTTCCATACTCGTGTGTATCTCATCACCCGTGCGATCCAAAAATCCCGTATTAATAAAAATAACGCGCTCGCGAGCTTCCCACAACGCGCGTTTCAAATTGATAGTCGTGCGCCGCTCTTCATCCATAATGCCGATCTTTAGCGTATTTCGCTCAAGCCCCAGCACATCTTCCACGCGCCCGAATAATTCTACCGTCGCCGCCACTTCTTCAGGTCCGTGCATCTTGGGCTTTACAATATACACGCTACCCGAACGGCTATTTTGCAACACGCCATTGCCCTTCAAATCGTGAATAGCCCCCAGCGACGTTACCATAGCATCCAAAAACCCTTCGGGAATCGCCTCTCCATCCGCAGTCGTCACCGCATCGGTGTACATGTGAATGCCCACATTTCGCACCAGCAGCGTACTTCGTCCCGGCAATGTCAATGCACCGCCATCTGGTCGGATATACTTCCTATCGGGATTCAATCTGCGATTCAGGGGTTGTCCATTCTTTTCAAAAGTCGTCTCCAACGTGCCCTTCATCAAACCACACCAGTTGCGATACACGCGCACCTTGTCCGCAGCATCCACAGCAGATACGGAATCCTCACAATCCTGAATCGTGGTAATAGCCGCCTCCAGCACCACATCTTTCACTCCCGCCGGATGCTCTTTTCCAATGGGATGATCCGGATCGATCTGAATCTCAATATGCAATCCATTGTGCGCCAACAACACACTGGACAATTCCCCATCTCGCTCCGCATAGCCCACAAACTGCTGGGGATCTAATAACTCTGTGACCTGACCATCAACCTCTGCAACGAGCACCTTTTGCCCGCCATCTTCACGCAGGACAAACGCCGTCACTTCTGCATAAGACCCATCGGACAGCGGCACAGTCGCATCCAAAAATTCACTCGCACTGGCAATCACCTTCTCGCCGCGCACGGGATTATAAACCGCACCCTTATCTGCGCCATCATCCTCCGGAATCACATCCGTCCCATACAGCGCATCGTACAAACTACCCCAACGCGCATTGGCCGCATTCAAACAATAACGCGCATTATCCACCGGCACGACCAACTGCGGTCCGGCCATTGTCGCAACTTCTGGATCAACGCCATTCGTCAACACCTGAAAATGATCCCCTTCGGGCAATAAATACTCAATCTCTTGCAAAAATGCCCTATACGCTTCTCGATCAATAGAGTTGCGCCCCTTGTGCCAGGCATCGATCTTTGCCTGTAAAACATCGCGCTTCTCCAATAAACGCCGGTTCTCCTTCCCCAGATCTCTTACAATCTCCTCCAACCCCTGCCAAAAAGCCTCTGCATCCACGCCCGTATCGGGCGCGATTTCGTCTTTGACCAATGCGTAGAGCGCGGCATCTACGTTCAATTCTCCAACAGCTATCCTGCTCATATATCGCTCCTTTGGAAACTCAAGTATATCCACCTTTGCCCAACAAAATACGCGCCTCCTCGTCATCGCCCTCTAAAATCGCCTGCGTCAACCCATCATCGGGAGGCGGGCCACCGTGAGGTGATCGGCGCAGCCAGGTGGGCGTATAACTCAAAATCAACATCCTGCGCTTTATCCTCAACGTCGGCAATCCCCGATGCCACAGATTGCTGTGAATCAACACGCCGCCCCCTGCCTTCACGCGAACCACAAGCTCACCTTCAACCGGCTCATAAACATCAGGAGGCGGTGCTCTGTCCAACCAATTGTGCGACCCCGGCATAATTCCCACAGCCCCCGTATCGTCATTCAAATCATCCAGATAAATCAGAGCATCCAATCCGTGAGGTCTGGAAAACCACGGCGGCAAAGGATTGGAAACCACGCGCAAATGCTGGTGCCATGGGGTCTGATGAGGTGCCGCAGCCGGATAACTGATCCGCGCGCTCAGCCCCCGAAGCCTGACCAGCGGTCCCATCATCGCCCGCGCGATAGATAACACAGGAGAAAATTTCAACAAATCCAAAAACACCGGATCTTTATCCATCAAATGCCGCGGGATACGCCCCCAGGACCGCTTGCCGCTATCTCGAAATGCGCCCGATTCCCGATCCTCCAACCGATCCAGCGCGTCTTGCAATGCTTTCAAGTCCTCGCCCGCAAACAATCCTTCGCGCACCAGATATCCCTCTCGGTCAAATTGCCGCAACTCTTCTGCCGATGCACAAACATCTATTTCGTAATGGTGGTCAGATCCGTGGGTATTGGGACTGAGAACCTTATAAGACACTGTGCAATTCTGTTCAAAAGTATGATCCATATCATCTCCTTATGCCAAAACCAGAAGCCAATCGCCATCTCCCGGTGCTTCATAAACGCGCCTGCCATTGACCTCGCGCACTTCTGCTGCTTCGACATCGCCATCGCGCGGATTGTACCAGATACCCCGAAGCTGTGGTGACAGCCCCGCCATCTTCACCTCCACTGCTTCACCCTGTGGCGTATAGGCAACCACGAGATCGTTTGCCACAGATTTGGAAATCAAAATGTGTTTGTGTACATCTCGCTCACCGGGCTGTGCGCCCAACAACTCTGGGGATGGACGCAATGTCCACCACCCGAACGAGTCGAATGCATCCACGAGATGCCGCACTTGCTCTGCCCCATCCATAAACAACGCATCATGCCAGGGCAGGGGCGTTCCCGAATTGGGATGATCAACGGGAGGACCACTGCCATCGTCCCATCCCCACACGCCGTGCCCCCCATAAGTCACGCCAGCGGTTGGCGCATTGAGCAGGCTCCAGTACATCGCCCTTCTAACCGACGCTGCATCGTGTGGCCGCTTTGAATGATACGCCACGTGATTTTCATAAGCAGGCTCCATGTTAATATAAAATTGGCGCGGCGTCTTTTTCCAATCTTTCGATGCCGGCCCCGTCACAATCCACTGCAAAGTTTCGTCGCTATCGCCGTGCCCGCTTTGATACCCCACCACATCGAGCCAATTTTCAGACCGAAATTCATCCGTCGGGAATCGCCGCCCCGAACTGTGCATCGCCACAGGCGCGTGAGGACCTTTCCCGAAAACCGCGCGCCCAACGCGCTGCCATCGCTCGGCATTCTCACCATCGTAATTGCCATCCCCGCCCAAAATCCACACCACGGGATAACACGCCCATCGCGCGACCATATATTCAGCCAACAGGATCAACTGGTCCTCTGACAGCGATGCGCCCGGACTCTTTTCCGGATGATTGCTCCCCCCCAGTGCCCACAACATCACGGGCGCATTGACCAGGCCCGTCTGAAAAGTCATCTCCACCCAGTCATCCAAACGCTGAAAAAAGGTCGGATTTATTGCGATCTTCTCCACACCGTAAAACGCCAGATTGCCCTCGATATCCC
The DNA here is from genome assembly GCA_021295695.1 of Candidatus Latescibacterota bacterium. Classification (GTDB taxonomy): domain Bacteria; phylum Latescibacterota; class UBA2968; order UBA2968; family UBA2968; genus VXRD01. The sequence goes on along the minus strand of JAGWBW010000039.1, from coordinate 18,658 downwards.
CATCTGGAGCCGCACGCCACTGCGTAGCCACCCATTGTACGGTATTAAACCCTTGCCGCACGCGCTCGCTGAGATAATAGCGCCACTCATCTCGCGTTGACCGCAAGCACCCATTCCACGCCGTATCCGCCATATAGAAAAACGGCTTCTCATTTGCATAAATAAAATGCCGTCTGTTTGCGGATAATGCAATGGGGCCGTGTACATCAAATTCACTACTCGTCTGCGATGGCCCGCACGTAAAACGCCCTTCGCGATTGTGCAATCCCGTATTTTCAGCATCTGAAAAAAACGTCGCATACGACCACTCGCCCTCTTCATCTGGACAAAAACGCACGCGCCATTGCCGCCCGCCATCCCAAAATCCCATCACATTGTAAATTGATCCAAAAGGCGAGGTAAACACCACCTGCAATGCCGCTTCTTGAATGGGATTCCCGTAATCTTTGTCACTTTCAAAATCGATCTCAATGCGTCCCCATTTTGTCACCACTGACGCATGGCCGTTTTGATCTATTTCGTTCATATTTCCACCTCTATTTAATTTTTTCAGGTCCCTGGTCCAGCACATCTTCCACAAAAGCGCGCAAGACTTCGGCCGTGCTCCACGCCTGGGCAAAACAGCCGCGAAATACATGAGGCGCATCGCCATCGAAAATTTCAGAAATGTGTCCCAGGCCCGATTCTTCAACCTGGCACAACAAAGGGTGCAACATGCGTCTTGCATTATTATAAACATCTGCTTCTTTTCTGTGAATGCGAACCCATGAAGTGATAAATGGCCCCATAAGCCATGCCCAAACCGTCCCCTGGTGATACGCGCTATCGCGACTATAGGGATCCCCACCATAAGTACCCCTGTATGCCGCGTCGGATGGCGACAGGCTTCGCAAACCGCAAGGCGTAAGCAACTCGCGTTCGACCACGTCGAGAATACTGCGTTCACGCGCAGCATCGAGCATGCGATGCGGCAGGCTAAGGGCAAAAATCTGATTGGGACGAATGGCCGCATCCGGCACTGTATCGGTCAGACAATCGTACAGACATCCGGCATTGGAGTTCCAGAATGCCTCCACAAAGCGCGCGGCTGTTCTTTCTGCAAGGCCAGCGTATTCGGCACTGAGATCGGGTTCGCCATATCTATCAGATAGGTCCCGCATCACACACAGCGCATTGTACCACAACGCATTGACTTCAACGGGTTTGCCCTGCCGCGGAGTAACGACCCAATCTCCTACCTTAGCATCCATCCATGTCAGTTGCACACCGGGTTCCCCGGCATAGAGCAACCCATCGCAATCCAGATGAATATTATAGCGCGTTCCCCGAACAAAATAGTGGATAATCTCCTGGAGCACCGACCAGAGAGTTTCCCTCACAAAATTATAATCATCTGTGTACGCCAAAAAGCGATCCACCGCATAGACATACCACAGGGTAGCATCCACGCTATTGTACTCGGGTATATCACCCCAATCGGGAAAACGGTTTGCATAAGCAGCGAGAATGTCGCGAGCTTCGTCAAATCGCCCGGTCACCAGCGCGAGACCGGGCAGCGCAATCATCGTATCGCGGCCCCAATCCGTAAACCAGGGATAACCCGCAATAATGGTAGCGCGTGCGTCGCTGCGTTTGACGAGAAAAGCATCCGCACTCAGACTGAGACCCGTACATTTGGGAACTGTTTGGACAATTTTATTTCTCCGATCTATTTCACCTCATCACAAGTACTGCTTTCAAGACTGACGAGCAAATGTGCGGATTCACCCGCTTCGAGATCAAAGGTAAATTCTCCGGGACAATACAGGTCTTCCCGATTATCGAGACCGCGATAGGCTTCAACAGCATATTCAAAATTGTAATACCAATCGCCAAGCGATTGAAATTCTCCATTATGCGCGATATGCAAAGGCGGGTATTCCGAATAAGGCTGAAAACTCATCAAACCATCACAAATATCGACATCGCCATTGAGCAAAGGGTTATGGCGCGTCAGGTGATGATAATCTCGGCAAGCCGCAAGTGGTCGCAGCGTAAGCGTAACAGGACGATCAAAGGGACCGTAAGAAATCACAGTAGTATTTTGACCATAGACCATAAAAATTTGCTTATCAAAACGCAAATCGCCGACGCAATAGGTAAAGATGGGAAAGGGATCCAGGCGGACGTATTCGAGATGTCGGTAGCCGTGCGGGTGAATAGCACCAGCGTAGCAATTACTACTCAGCTCAAAAGTCCCCATATCGGGTACAATAAGTGTCTCTTCGAATTTGGACAGTGCGACAAACCGACCGTGCGTCTCATTTTGTGCGGGAACGAGCAAGCCGTGGTATCGCCGCGTGTTCATCCCGATAATCGTAGAACACGCAAATCCCCCCAAGCCATTGGTTTCAAGCCACTCTCGTCCCATCGCCTGATCGAGATCTCGGCATATTTCTTTTTTAATAAAAATATTCATGAACCTTTTCCACTCACCGAATGGAATATTCCCTCCTCCTTGACACCAGGCAGTTTTGTATCTATAAATACTTGTAGTAAGCTTCTCTATAACGAACACATATATGACTGCAAAACAACCGACATTAGCGATAAACACGCGCTCCAGATCCTCTGAATCTGACTGGCTCAAACGAGAACTGGCGGACTTCAACGCATTTGGCAAAAATACCATTGTGACTGCTACGGAGGCCGCGACTAAATGCGAGCGGGTTCACATCGAAACTTACGTAAACGAATTCTGGACAGCAAAACAAAGGGCGGCCAACGCACTCCACGAAATATCATATCGGGCGTGTTTCAAACCCCAACTCCCCAGATTCTTTATCGAACGATTAACCTTACCGGGCGATGTGGTTTATGACCCCTTTGCAGGGCGAGGTACTACACTCATCGAATCTGCACTTTTGGGGCGCGTGCCCTTGGGATGCGATATTAATCCATTGAGTTCCATTATGACGCTTCCCCGCCTGAATCCACCCACCATTGATCAAGTCGCCGACAGACTATCGCATATAGAACTCGAAGATGTCGATGAATATCCGGAAGAATTACTGGTCTTTTATCACCCGGAAACCCTCAAGCAGATTTGTGCTTTAAAAAAATATCTTATACAAAAAGAAAAAAACAGAGAACTTGATCAGGTTGATGAATGGCTTCGCGCGGTCGCACTGAGCAGATTAACGGGTCACTCTTCGGGGTTTCTCTCGGTTTATACTCTGCCACCCAATCAGGCTGTCTCCATTGATTCGCAAAAAAAAATCAACCAGAAGAGAAATCAAGAACCACCGTTAAGAGATGTAAAAAATATTATCCTTAAAAAAACGCGTACTCTATTAAAAAACTGCGACGATCAAACTCGAAAAATATTGAAATGCGCTTCTAATCAGGCGCGTTTTCTTACGCAACCATCAGATAACATTCCCAAAATCGCGTCTAACTCCATCTCCCTTGTCGTAACCTCCCCACCGTTTCTCGATGTCGTCAACTACGCGCAGGACAATTGGTTGCGATGCTGGTTTTGCGGGATAGACCCCGCAAATGTACCCATCACCATGGCGAGAAAAGTCGAGCAGTGGCAACGCGAAATGACAAAGGTCTTTTTGGAATTAGAGCGCGTTTTGAAACCCGGCGGACATATCGCCTTTGAAGTCGGCGAAGTCAGACACGGCAAAGTAAAACTCGAAGAAGCGGTTATCCCGTGCGGCATCGAAGCGGGACTAGGAATTCACCAAAACCGCTAATGTTTGGGGCGTCGATAATTTAAAAAAAGGGACAAATACCAATCGCGTCGTCGTATTCAAAAAAGAATAGTTATAATTTTTCATCAAGCAGCACGCGCATCAGCGACCTCAAGCGTCATTTTCAAGTACGCCACAGCTTGCTCACGGGAGACTGTTGGAAAGTCATCAAGAAACTTATTGAGTGAATCTCCTGCCGTCAGATGCTGGATCAAAATCTCAACCGGGACGCGGGTGCCAGCAAAAACTAAGGCACCACTCATCACATTTGGGTTGCGCGAAATAATCTGTTTCTTCTTCATAAGTAAAACCTCCTCAAATGTGTCCCTCCCATAGCGTTTCATTCCTATTCATTTCCTACTATATCCAACTCATTCAAACTGCTTCCGACTCTGATTGCACGCCTTGCCCTTGCCGCGAATAATATCTTCCCGTTGCCATAGCTCAACAGTGTGACTAATCCCCTCGCTCTCGCCGAGATGTTGTATCTGTGCCCTGGTGAACCAGTCGCAGTGCCCATTTGCCAGCGCATCGGCGTCTACGACAAATACCATCTCCCTCTTCCACATCTTCAATATACGACATCCACGGCACCTCCAGCCCGAGCTGCGTCCTGGTAAGCTCTTGCAAAGAGCCGACACGCGCGCCGACATCCCAACCAACCAACTTTTCCTCTTCCCATCCCTCGCCACCCGGCAACTCCCAACGGTCCGTCTCATCATCGCGCCGCAGCAAGAACCTCGGCTCCCCACCATCTGGACACTCGATAAGCAAACGGGTCGTCTCAATCGGCTTGTCAAAACACACGGGAATAAGCCGTTTCCCCTCGTCGCTCAAAGCCTCAAGGGCGGCGGGATTGTAAGGATAATACCCTGCGGCAGGAGGCGCGTTTACCGCACAATACTTATTGAAAATACCGCAACGGTCCTCTGTGCTCGTACCCGCAGGTGCTTCATGCCAGACATGCTCATTGACAACCAGCAAATCCCCCGCTTTAAGCTCAGGATCAATAAAATCCGGCAATTGGCTCCTATCGGGACGGTTGACATCTAAAATATGTGCCTCCTCGTCAATTACCCGCGTCAATTTGTGCGATTTCGGCGACACCAGAAAAGGACCATACACCGGATCAAAATCAGTCAGCGGAATAATAGCAAACACCCAGTTCATCGACGACCCCACGGGACGCCACCGCTTGTAATCGCAGTGGGCACCACCCCCCTTATCGCCCGGCGTCCTTAGATACGCGACAAAAGCTGTCAAATGCGCCGGTTGCCCCAGCACGGACTCTACCGCACCAACAACCGTCGGATGCTCGGAAATCGAGGTAAGCCCCGGTTCTGATAGTCTATTGCCACTCACCGTGTACTTCGCTGGCTCGGGATACGAAAGCTTTGGTGGGTACGCACCGCGTTTGACCTTTTCTTGCACGACGCGACGAAGGTCATTCGCCTCAGCCGCGGATAACATATTGCGAATAATCAGATAACCATCCTCATGATAGTCCGAAATCTGTTGTTCACTAAGGGTCATAATAAGAACTCCTTTCAACGGGTGTTTCAACATAACGTTCTGATTCACGCTAGTACTTTGACCATCTTGTGAAGAAATTCTGGCGCAAAATCCGCTTCATTTTCCCACACGATCGTGTGCAAATCAGGATGCACTCTGAATCGTCTGAATACCTCTTGATCCTTCAACGGTTCAAATACGGGTCCCCATAATTCATCCCTCAAATCTACCTCTCCCTCCACTCCGTCATTGAATTTAAGCCAGATGATATACTCTTCAACATAGCGGGCTTGAATTACACGTGGTAACATGTTTTTACTCCAGTGGTGGAATTTTATTTAAGAACTGGTATTTAGCGATTCTTCATGAACACCAAAGCCCCTTCCATACGAAGAGGCTTTGCCGCACTTTGATACGGTCATCCTTACGAGTCTTCGTTGAACTTGATGCTACAACCGAGAGCTTTGGTCTCGGATACTGAAATCGCTTCTCCAGCCAACAATGCGTCGAGCGCGTCTTTGAGATACGCCGCTTCCACGGCATTGGCATCCGAAGCATTATCGTCAATCGCGCCGTGATACGCCAGCTTGCCTTTATCATTAAAAAGAAAAATTTCTGGCGTACGACTGGCACCAAATGCGCGGGCGACCTGGGATGCGGGATCAACCACATAGGGAAACTCGTAAGATAGCGCTTTGGCGCGCGCGACCATCTCGTCAAAACCATCTTCGGCAGCGCGTTTGGGATCATTGGGATTAATCACAATAACGCCAAAGCCCCTGCCGCGATACGCATTGCCAATACTGGCTACGCGGCTTTCCCATTTGACGGCCCACGGGCAGGAATTACACGAAAAAATGACCAGAGTGCCCTTCTCGCCCTGCACACTAACCAGAGTGTACATCTTACCATCGGTTCCTTTCATCTCCAGGTCGGCTGCCGGTACTTCCGCGCCCAATGCGAGGGTTTCGCTTTTGCCCGCTTCGGCATTGAAACCCATCGCTGCGACAAGTGCAAGAGCTAATAATTTACGCATAGAATCCTCCTGATATTTGGTGGTATGAGAGCATCTGGATTCTCGGATAGGCACATCCTCAAAGCTATCACGTCTCGCCTCTCGCCTTTAAGGGTGTATGAAGACCCGATTGCTGGTCGCCCTCCATCAATACATCGCGTATTTGCTTCTCAAATTGTTCATGCGAGGTCTTCCCGAGCCAAAAATAGCGTTTATTGCCCTCGCTATCGTATAACCATGTAGCGGGTATTGCGCCCGACCAATTGGGGTCTAATGTATTGATAAACGCCCTATCGCTCCTCAACTTGAGATAGCTCGGAAAGTCAACACCTTGCGCTTTGAGAAAAGCAATCGCGCCATCGGCTTGACCTTCAAAATCAGCAGAAATAAAGACGAGCTTTACGCCTTGTTCTTTGTATTGCTGATAAACAGCCATCAAATCGGGAAACTCTTCAACACATGGTTGGCACCACGTTGCCCAGACATTGACGAGAACGACCCTGGCATCGGCATTTTTGACATTCTTGAGAATTTCCTCCGCGGTAGCGGGAATGAGATATTCGTCGGTATTCGATGCGCGATCTGTTTTGGGTGCGTCGCAACTTATAAAAAGAAGAGCAACAAAAACAAATATATGACGTTTCAAAAAAGACCTCCGTGTATTATCCACCCAGGGCGTCTTTATAGGCTTGCAGGCGCTCTTGTATGCCCTCGTCTGAAAGCGCGAGAATTTGTGCTGCCAGAACAGCGGCATTGCGCGCATTGTCAATTCCCACAGTCGCAACGGGAACCCCCGGAGGCATCTGAACAATAGCGTATAAAGCATCAACGCCGTTGAGCGCACCCGAAGCGCATGGAACGCCAACAACCGGCAAGGTCGTATGCGCGGCAATCACACCGGGCAGTGCTGCGGCCAATCCAGCACCTGCAATAATCACCTTGAGACCACGTGCTTTTGCCGTACTGGCGTATTCAGCGGTACGCCCGGGATTGCGATGGGCGGAGCATACGATCATATCGTAGGGAATCTGAAGTTCGTCGAGAATGGCACAGCCTTTTTGCATCGTGGGTTCATCCGATGAACTGCCCATAATAATGCCAACAACTGGATCTGCCATAAAAATCTCCTTTGGTATTTAGTTTTTCACTGATTCAACCGACGCACGCGCGCAGGTGTGTGGTCAGCTTGAGTCTCGCTGGAAAAAATTTTAAACGACCTGTCCTCAATGGGCAGATCAATGCGGACGCCACCCCGCCGATGGGATTCCCGCAGTGCAATAGCAACCTCAAGAGCAGCGCGACCATCGGCTCCAGAGCAACGCGGCGGACGGTTGTTCTCCATCGCATCAATCAAATCATCCACAGTGGTAATACCCTGGCCTACGGGACGCGCAGGTTGCGGAAAAGGAGACCTGGCGGGGATACCCCGGTTCCCCAAGCCGCCCGAAACCCTCTGGAAAAACTCAAACTCAAGCGCATCCGATAACGTGCGTACCCTGCCCCGTGTCCCAATAATGTCAAATTCCCATGAAGCAACACCGGTCGATGTCCCGCGAAGATATGCCCGAACGCCATTGTCAAAAGCGAGATACCCATTGCCCATCAGATCGTCATCAGCTACCGCTTCCTCATCTGACGCCATCTCTCCAAAAACCCATGAAACATCGCCTCCTGCGAGATAGCGAATAGTATCAATCGCGTGGCTGCCATTGTGTGACAAACCACACTGGGCATAAGCTGTAATCTGGAGAATATCACCGAGGTCACCAGATCCGATCATGCGGCGGGCTTCACTAAAATAGGGATTGTAACGGCGCGAGCAATACACAGCAATGGCAACGCCATTTTCCCTACAAGCATTGACCATAGCATCGGCTTCTTCAAGACTAAAAGCAATCGGTTTTTCCACCCATAAAGCTTTGACACCGGCTTCCACAGCGTCCAGGACAATTTGCGGACGGTAACGTGCTGTGGTGGTCACACTGACGATATCGGGTCTTGCTTTTTCCAGCAAATCCTGGTGATTGGCATACAGATGATCACCATCAACACCCCACCGCTCGCCAAACAGAGCGCGTTGCTCATCGTGGGGATCAGCCCCGGCAATAAGATCGGTTTGCGGATGCGCGCAATAAGTGGGCGCGTGGCAATAGGGCAAGAAAATAGACCCGCCCTGCGTGATCTCATCATCAAATGTACTGCCCATACGCCCCAGACCAATAACCGCTGCTTTGTAAGACATCGTATGCCTCCAGAAATATCTGGTTATTCAAGAAAGATACACATTATAACGCTTAGTTGCCAAATTGGTTGGCAACTAAAACTCGTATTCAGTATGGTCGCATAACCGTTAATTCTGGAATCATATCAAAATGGCGCACATTCTTGGTATAGAGAGTCTGTCCACGCGCCTTAACCGTCGCTGCAATAAGCGCATCAGGCATAAGTAACCCGTGACTCAGGAAGAATGACTCCATCAGTTGATAGGCGATCTGTGAGGCGGTGGTAGTAATGGGCAAAACAGTGCATTTTTGAAGAAATTGCTGTACCTGAGTCAACTCAGTCTTGTTGCGACATCCCACGACTAATTCCATAGCGGAAATGGTGCTAATTTGGATGCCCGATACTTGCTGAGCCGCCAAAAAAGTGACTGCATCTACGATACCCCTCGTCGCATCAATAAGAATATCAGTATCAATCACTCCTGGGGTATGATTTGTTGGCGCCACTTTTTTCTTTCCTTTCGCACCCATGATGCACTATCACTCATATCTTCGCGTTCCGCCCACATACCAAAGAAAGGTAAGGCGGTAAAATCCTCGCGCTCATCGGATGTAGTGCTTTGGTGAGCGGTGTTAATCGTTTCAACATGTATGACCACCTCTGTCCCTTCGGGCAGGGGCAAAGGTTTTGAGAGCAAAATACTCCCGTCTTGTACCTTACCCTGTTCTATAAATGCCATTTTTTACCTCCTCATTGCAAGAGGGACTCTCTCACTCAAACATTTGTCAAAGCGCGATGCCCAATATCTCGCCGGCAATAGGCATTGTCAAAATTAATTTTACCCACGGCTTCGTAAGCGCGGTCAATAGAAGATTTGATGGTATCACCGATTGCAGTAACGCCAATAACGCGCCCGCCATTGGTAATGAGTTGGTCATCTTTGCGCGCCGTGCCAGCGTGAAACACCATCACATCACCCGGTGCCTCGGCGAGATCAATACCAGAAATAGGGAAACCAGTATCGTATGCTTCGGGATAGCCACCCGATGCCATGACCACGCAGGTCGCCGCGCGATTGTCGAGTTCAATATCGAGATCCGCCACCGAACCATTGCACACAGCCTCAATTATATCTACAAAATTGGTTTTGATCAATGGGAGAACCACCTGTGTTTCCGGATCGCCCATGCGGCAGTTAAATTCGATCACTTTGGGACCATCAGCCGTGACAATAATACCACCGTAGAGAATGCCTTTGTATGGACGGTCCTCCCGTGCCAGTGCGTGTACCGTGCGTTTCATAATGCGCTGAACAATATCGTCAAAGAGTTCCGGCGTAACAATCGGAGCAGGGGCATACGCGCCCATACCGCCCGTATTTAGCCCCACATCGCCTTCGCCAATCGTCTTGTGGTCTTGCGAAGGCACAACACAAACAATATTCTCGCCATCTGAAAAACCAAATATCGACGCTTCTTCCCCCTCGAGCAATTCCATTGCAACCAGCTTGTCACCCGATGCGCCAAAAGCGCGCTGCACCATCACTTCATCCACGGTTTTATACGAATCTTGCAGCGTCTCACAATAAATCGCCCCTTTGCCCGCAGCGAGACCACTCACTTTGAGATAGAGCGGATGTTGCCATTCCCTGAGCCGTTCTCTGGCAGTTTCCGCATCCACAAAAGTTTCATAAGCACCTGTTGGAATATCGTATTTGTGCATAAGTTCAAGCGCGAAATCTTTATCCGCTTCAATTTGCGCCGCTGCCTGTGTCGGACCAAAAACCACAAGTCCCCGTTCTGTGAAAATATCGACAATACCATCAGCAAGAGGGGCTTCGGGACCAATAAGCGAAATATCAATGTCCTCTCGCTGAGCAAAATCTGCCAGACCATTGAGATCGCTATCCGAGATATCGACACATTCGGCATATTGTGCCATACCCGGACTTCCGGGTGCTGCGTATAACCTGGTAATCTTGTTGCTCTGGGCGAGCTTCCATACAAAGGCGTGTTCGCGCCCGCCTCTGCCAACAATGAGGAGTTTCATGAGAGGTTCTCCTGAGCGACTGTTTCTTCATTGAGCACATCTTCCGGCGTTTGGGTAATCAGTGTACCAACGTCCTGACCTTCTACAATACGGCGCATCATGCCTTTTTGTTCAAAGTCAAAAACGTGAATCGGCAAATGATGGTCTCGTGCGAGAATCACTGCGGACTGATCCAGAGCACCCAGATTTTTTTGAATAATAGTATCGTGATTAATGCGGCGATAGAGTTTGGCATCGAGATTTTTGTTCGGATCATCTGTATAAATGCCATTGGTTTTGTGCTTGGCAAACAAAATAGCTTCTGCGCGAACCTCGAGCGCGCGCTGTACACCGGGATAGTCAGTCGTGAGAAAGGGATTGCCAATACCACCGGCAAAAATGACAATATACCCCTTATCGAGATGCCGAGCAGCAACCAGGCGAATAAAAGGTTCTGCGACTGCGTTAATCGGAATCGCGGTCATCACGCGCACCTCGGCATCGCTTTTGGCATTGAGCACACCGCGCAGCATCAGGCTGTTGATAATAGTACCGAGCATACCGATATTATCGGCTTCGGAGCGTTCAATGCCCCACCGCACACTCTGTTCTCCCCGAAAAATATTGCCCCCGCCAATAACAATGCCGATTTCAATACCTCGGCTGTGAATGTCGAGAATTTCATCGGCAATATGTTCGAGTGCTTCCGGGTCAAACCCCGATTCCAAAGCACCTGAAACAGCACCGCCACTGAGTTTGAGAACAACGCGTTTGTACCGCATACAATCTGGCTCCTTAAAAAAAATAACAAGTGTTGATAAAAGTTCCTAAAATATATAGCTAAGTGACACATGGCGAAAGAGGAAAGACGTTGACATTTGAGTAATTTTGAATTTACTTCAACTCTTGATTTCGCTGGCTTTTCGCTATTTTTTGTCGAAATTTTGAACTTCGGATAAAGGCACCCCGAATGTCCCCAAACGATAATGCTTACGTCGAATTTGAGAATGTCTGCAAAAGTTACGACGGAAGCACACTAATTGTCCAAAACGTCAATTTCAGCGTCCGAAAGGGTGAATTTCTAACCTTACTCGGTCCATCCGGGTCGGGAAAAACCACCTGCCTGATGATGCTTGCCGGCTTCGAGACACCCACCTCGGGCAACATCCGTATTGACGGGCGTTCTGTACACGCACTGCCCCCGCGCAAGCGAGGCATTGGCATGGTATTTCAAAACTACGCGCTCTTCCCGCATATGACAGTAGGCGGCAACCTCGCATTTCCCCTTGAGGTGCGTGGCTTTGACCGAGAACAGTGCCGCGAACGCGTAGCGCGTGCCCTGGACCTGGTTCGTCTCAGCGGCCTGGAAGACCGACGCCCCAACCAACTCTCTGGCGGTCAGCAGCAGCGCGTGGCAATCGCCCGCGCACTGGTATTCGAGCCCGACCTGGTGTTGATGGACGAACCCCTCGGCGCACTTGACCGGCGCCTGCGCGAAGAGATGCAGTACGAAATCCGCCGTATCCACCAGAGCCTCGGCGTGACCGTCGTTTACGTCACACACGACCAGCAAGAGGCCATGGTAATGTCGAACCGCATCGCTGTCCTGCAGGAGGGAGACATTGAGCAGATTGCCGAACCCGAAGCCCTCTACGAAGAGCCAATGAGTTCATTTGTAGCCCGCTTCATCGGCGAAAACAACCGCCTGCATGGCCACGTGACAAAAGTAAATGGGGACATCTGCGAAGTGGAAACCGGCGGCCAAATCATCCATGCATTGCGCGTTGCACCCTGCCAGCGCGGCGACGCCACCACGCTATCGATTCGCCCGGAACGCGTCGCCATCGAACCCGAGCCTGGTCTGTACACCAATGAACTTGAAGCAAAAGTCGAGGACATCACCTTTCTGGGCGACCATCTGCGCTTTCGCCTGGACGTGTGCAAGTCCTCGGATTTCATCGCAAAAATACCCAACACCGTAGGACACGGGGCCGTGCTGGAAGGCGATAAAATTCGCATCGGCTGGACACCAACAGATTGCCGGGTACTCGACCCGGACGACGAGGAGGATACGACATGAAGACCAAACAGAGAAAGACATTATGCACCGCGGTACTGACCGCGCTGGCGATGTTGACCCTGGGCTGTGATATCTCGGAAGACCGACCGCTAACTGTGGTTTCCTGGGGCGGATCTTATGCCCGCGCATGCGTCAAAGGCTACCACGAGGCATTCACCGCTGAAACAGGCATTAAAATCAACCTCGAAGACTACAACGGCGGACTGGCGCAGATCCGCGCACAGGTTCAAGCGGGCAATGTGCATTGGGATGTCGTCGATTTGAGATTCCCGACATGGGCGCAAGGCTGCGATGAGGGCCTGCTCGAACGCGTTGAGATCGACTCGCTACCAGCGGGAGCCGATGGAACACCTGCAGAAGAGGATTTTCTGTTCGGCACATCGACAGACTGTGGCGTGGCAACACTGTTTTACTCCACTATATACGCGTACAACGAAGAGAATATCCCGGGCGAAAAACCCACCACAATAGCCGACTTCTTCGACATCGAAAAATTCCCCGGACGACGAGGCATGCGCCGCTCACCCCAGGAGAACCTGGAATTCGCACTAATCGCCGACGGCGTACCGCTCAACAAGGTATATGCCACCCTCGATACCCCCGAAGGCATAGATCGCGCCTTTCGCAAGCTGGACACCATCAAAGACCACATCGTATGGTGGGAAGCCGGGGCGCAGCCTCCGCAGATGCTCGCCGATGGCGAGGTGGTCATGACTACAGCTTACAACGGGCGTATCTTCAATGCACAGGTATTGGAAAATCAGCCCTTTGTCATCGTGTGGGATGGGCAAATACTGGATCTATCTGGACTCGCTATTGTCGCGGGAACGCAGAACCTCGAAGCCGCAAAAAAGTTTCTCAATTTCGCCTCAACAGCGAGGGCTATGGCCGGCGTCGGTAGCTACATCGCCTATAGCCCCACACGCCACTCTGCGGAGGCACTGATATCGAAACACGCCGAAAAGGATGTCGATATGAACCCTCACATGCCCAACAACCCGCAAAATTCTAAGCGCGCCCTGCGAAATGCCTGGGAATGGTGGAGCGTTCACATTGACGAAATGAACGAGCAATTCAGCACCTGGCTGGCGCAGTAAAAAATATTTCGCATTGTCTGAACACCTATAGACGGATCTTCTACCCATACCATATGAGGAGGACATAACTTGAAGTGGAAAAACAAGTGGAAAACAGCGTTTTATCTAATTGTACTGACCGCACTGGCGATATTAACTGCGAGTCGGGCAGTTGCCAACGACCGACCGCTGACCGTGGTCTCCTGGGGCGGATCTTATGCGCGTGCATGCGTCAAAGGCTACCACGAGGCATTCACCGCTGAAACAGGCATTAAAATCAACCTCGAAGACTACAACGGCGGGCTGGCACAAATCCGCGCACAGGTCGAATCGGGCAATGTGCATTGGGACATCGTCGATATGGAAATTCCCGACATGGTGCGAGGCTGCGATGAGGGCCTGCTCGAACCCATTCCTGTCAAATCGCTACCAGCGGGAGCCGATGGAACGCCTGCAGCACAGGATTTTCCGCTCGGAACGATGACGGATTGCGGTCCGGCAACAATATTTTACTCCACCGTATATGCGTACAACGAGAAGAATATCCCGGGCGAAAAACCCACCACAATGGCCGACTTCTTTGACCTCGAAAAATTCCCCGGACGCAGAGGCATGCGCCGCACACCTCTGGCAAACCTGGAATTCGCGCTGATCGCCGACGGCGTACCGCTCAACAAGGTATATCCCACCCTCAATACGCCCGAAGGCGTAGATCGCGCCTTCCGCAAGCTGGACACCATTAAAAACCACATCGTATGGTGGGAAGCCGGAGCACAGCCACCGCAGATGCTCGCCGATGGCGAGGTAGTGATGTCCACGGCCTACAATGGGCGCATCTTCAATGCACAGGTATTGGAAAATCAGCCCTTTGTCATCGTATGGGACGGGCAAATACTGGACACAGGCGGGCTTGTCATTGTCGCGGGAACACGGAACCTCGAAGCCTCAAAGAAGTTTCTCCATTTCGCCGCAACAGCGAAAGCCATAGCTGGCGTCGGCCGTTATATCGCCTACAGTCCCACGCGCATCTCTGCGGAGGCACTGATATCGACGCACGCCGAGAAGGGTGTGGATATGAACCCCCACATGCCCAACAACCCGCAAAATTCTAAGCGCGCCTTGCGAAATTCCTGGGAATGGTGGAGCGATCACATCGACGAAATGAACGAACGCTTCAGTGCCTGGCTGGCTCAGTGAGAGAGGTACTGCAGTGCACTAAAAATGAACTCAAATACAGACATCAAAACCACCATCCTCCGCCCGCGGCTACGCGCTACGGGATTGGTGCTACCGCTATTGGCTTTCATCGGCGTCACCTTTATCGCGCC
>JAGWBW010000039.1:0-3578 GCA_021295695.1 Candidatus Latescibacterota bacterium | reverse complement strand
CGCGCCCGACGAGGCGGTGTACGCAGCGGCTGCACGTGAGCTATTAAAAGCACGCCAGGATCGCTCACTGGGCCGGGTCGCCACCCGCGTCAACCGCGTACACAGTGGCCTCCGCAGCGTTTTCACGCGCAGCGCGAGAGGATTGCAAAACGTCCGCGAAGGTCCCTATCGCGATGCCATGATTGGCCTTAATCCCGCATGGGGCGACGTGCAAACCTGGCACGCGATCCGCAGTGCCGGAGACCGTTTCACCACACGGCACTATCTCAATGCCCTCGACCTGCAACCCCTGTCCGACGGTTCCATCGATCGCCAGCCCCCAGAACGCCGCATCTATCTGGCCCTCTTGTGGCGCACCTTTATCGTGAGCCTGAGCATCACCGCGCTCTGCCTGCTACTCGGCTATCCCATCGCCCACTTGATATCGCATTCGCCTCCGCGCATCGCAAACCTGCTCCTCATCCTCGTACTCGTGCCCTTCTGGACATCGCTCCTGGTGAGAACGACATCCTGGATCGTACTGCTCCAGACCCAGGGCGTACTCAACGACCTGTTCGTCACACTTGGGCTGATCGGCGACGATGGCCGCCTCGCCATGATCTACAATATGACTGGCACACTGGTGGCAATGACCCATGTACTCTTGCCCTTTATGATCTTGCCCCTTTACTCCATCATGCGCACCATCCCACCAAGCCAGATGAGTGCCGCTGCATCGCTGGGGGCGAGTTCCTTTCAGGCATTTTGGCGCGTGTACTGGCCACAGACCCTGCCCGGCGTAGGTGCCGGATCACTGCTGGTATTCATCCTCGCCATCGGTTATTACATCACCCCCGCGCTGGTGGGTGGCAGCACCGGGCAACTCATCTCCAACATGATCGCCTACCACATGCAGACCTCGCTCAACTGGAGTCTGGCTGGGGCACTTGGCGGCATCTTGCTGGTATGCGTAATCGCGCTCTATCTGCTCTATGACCGCATAGTCGGCATTGACCGCATGAGGTTGGGCTAACATGATCTCGACACAACGCATTGGCCGGGGCGCGTACCTGGCCTCCTGTACCCTGATCTTCGCGTTCCTGATCGCGCCAATTCTGGTGATCGTACCGCTGAGCTTCAATGCCGAACCCTACTTCACCTTCACCGAGGGCATGCTGCGCCTGGATGCCGAAGCGTATTCCCTGCGCTGGTACCGGCAGATCATCGAAAACGAACTGTGGACGCGCGGACTGATCAACAGCCTGATCATCGGCATCGCTTCTACCGCACTGGCAACCGCGCTGGGCACACTCGCCGCGCTGGGGCTATCCAGCCCCGCCATGCCCGGTCGCCGCTTTGCAATGGCGCTATTAATCTCGCCGATGGTCACGCCAGTGATCATCTCTGCGGCGGGCATGTTCTTTTTTTATTCATCCCTGGGCCTCGCGCAGACCCACATCGGATTGATACTCTCTCACGCTGCACTGGGCACGCCATTTGTCGTAATCACCGTAACCGCTACCCTATCCGCCTTTGATACAAACCTGACGCGCGCTGCAGCAAGCCTCGGCGCCTCGCCATTACTCACGTTCCGCAGAGTACAACTACCGATAATCGCACCGGGCGTTATTTCTGGCGCGCTCTTCGCGTTTGCAACATCTTTCGACGAAGTCGTTGTAGTCCTTTTTATGGGCGGCATTGAACAGCGCACCATCCCGCGCCAGATGTGGGCGGGCATCCGCGAGCAAATCAGCCCGACCATTCTCGCTGTCGCAACATTCTTGATCGCCTTCGCCGTGTTGCTACTGCTCACCGTCGAATGGCTGCGCCGCCGCTCTGTCGCCTCTTCGCAGACAGACTGAGATCAAAATGGCCGATTTACAAACAACAGTACGCGATATTTTGACCTTTATCCAGGATCGGTTGTATTTTAACCGGGCAGACCTGGAGATCGAAGGACAAAAACACAATGCCGCTTTGTTGCTCAGCACCCTGACGGGATTATTGGGTGGCAAAATTCTGATCGTGGGCGAACCCGGCCTGGGCAAAACAACATCGGCGGAGTATATCGGCGCACTGCTATACCGCATGCCATTGGGGGCGGTTTGGGAAGCAGAGGTGAGCGGCCATCCCGAACAGACCGAAGAAAAAATTGTCGGGCGTCCAAACCTCGGCGCACTCAACCGCGGCGAAGAAGATGTGGTCTGGTCGGCATTTTCCGTCTTACCCGTCAAAGTCGTAGATGAAATCAACCGCCTGCCAGAAACCAAGCAGAGCTTGATCCTCAATGGCGTGGATCGCGGCAACTGGTCCTACTTGAACCAGATGCAAATCAATGATGAATACTGTTTGTTCGCAACGGCCAATTATCAGGACCGCGGCACAAATACCATCGTTGTACCCCTTTTGGATCGCTTTGACGTAATGGTGGAATCCAAATATCCGGGCGCGAATTTGTCCTGGATGATCGGCACCGGATCCTCTCCTGCACATCTCCTGCGAGATCCCCAACGCGAGCAAGCACTCCAGGCGTGCCTGCTCAACCCCAATGCCGAAGCAGAGATAGAAGAGATTTGCGAGGATTATGGAAAAGCAATTTCCGAGCGTTTGTCCGTGCCAACTCTGGGGCGTACCGAGCGAGAAACAATTCGCAGTGAAATGAGCGCATTGCCTTTCCAGGCCGATGCCAGCGCCTATGTTCGAACCTTTTTGGCCGAATTGTCTTTCTGCTGCAAATACGGACAAAAACGCACAAATGAAATCTGCGGCGAAGGCTGTCATTACACGGGCTACCTGTGTTACGAAGTACAAACATGCCCGTCCAATCGCCTGCCCATTTCCATCCGGCGCTACGCACAGGCACTTGCCTGGGTGCTGCGCGACAAAGAAGTGCATCTCGAACATATCCGCACGATATTGCCATACACATGCGCTCACCGCATTCAATGGCGAGATGAGGAAGAAACACAAGACCACCGGGACGATGTGTTGCCCATCCACAGAGCGCGAGAAGCGGTGCGCCAGGTCTTTCGGCGCTATACCGAACAGAGCGACCGCATCCAAACAGCTCTGATGACTGCCAATCGCATCTTGAATGGTGAAAACGAGAAACCCATTCAGGGCGAACACCCTATTTACATGGAAATTATGCGCGATCTGGGACAAGAGCCTGTGCGTCCAGAATTTTCATAATTCCAATTTTACAGAGCCAGACATGCGACAAAATCCATTTCGAGAATTTGAACGGATTGCACCATCCGATTTGAACCCTGAAAATGCAGTGTGCGTCAACGGCCTGCTATCTACAAAGCGCAATCCCTTCGTCGAATTTGTCGAAGACAAACGCAAAAAACGCGCCATGCCCATGGATGAAATTCTCGCCTCTCATGCTGCGGCAATGGATCGGTTGACAGCAGCTTATCGCGCACTAATCGACGAATGCGTAGGCGAGGGTATCTGGCAAGCCGATCGCAAAACCATTGAATCGACCTATGCTGTGGCCTTGCGGATTGTGGAGCAAATCGATTGGGAAATGACCGATATCGAAGCGTTTTGCGCACACGCCCTGCAAAGCAATGACGCGGCTTTTTTTGTGATGG
>JAGWBW010000237.1 GCA_021295695.1 Candidatus Latescibacterota bacterium | reverse complement strand
TTGATCGTAAAAATGTCCGATTTTATCCTGCAGCTATCCGATAATCCTCGCTTTTGGGAAACGTTAAAAGAACGACGTAAATTTTATTATCATTCCGTCACTGATGCCGAGGTACGTGACTATCTCGAAAGGTTCTTTGTCCCGGAGAATATGATCATGATCTTTGTTGGTCCGAAAGATCATATCATAGACATCCTGAATAAACACTTGCCTGAAGTCGATATCCGCGTTCACGATACCAAAGAATTGATTGAGTAGATCCGCAGATGCACGCAGATAGACGCAGATGAAAACCCGCAGAGCAGAGGACATAGCAATAACCACTAACATGAGGAACCGACCATGGAAGCGTTTATTATTTTGACCATTCTCATTATCGTATTCCTGGTAATCGGTGGCCGATGGGCAAAGAATTTCTTTGGCTGTTGTTGCCACGAGTGTGGAACCAAAATGCAGCCTTATGAACAATTGCCCGATAGTGATAAGTCCGATATTCTGGCGTACTTCAGACGTTTTGAGGACCGCGAGCCAGACGTGGAGGGCATTTTCGCGTGTGGGAATTGCCTGCTGGTGTACGATGACTTTTCGGGCGAAAAGCGAACGATGGATGGTGACGAAATGTCGTTTTGCAAGGTGTGCAACTCCTCAGGTGTATCGTATATAGGACCCATGTCTTCTGGCGATTTGGAGAAATTCCAGGAACGGAACCAAAACCGGATTGAACAAATCGAGTGCCTGCGATGCAAAAGAAAGCCTATGGGGATTTGGGACTGTGTTCCATGCGACACAGAAATCAAGATAACGGCTTGTAGGCGTTGCTATTCGATCTATGCTCAGATGCCCGTTAATGGCAGCCGATACAGATTTCAGGTCTTGCTTTCGGACAATACAATAATCAAGGACTCACCCGACTCCAGGTGGGGGCTATTTGAAGCTGAGTAAACGGCCTTATGTAAAGCGATTTTGAGAAGGAAATAGAAAATCCCCCATCGCGTATTATTGCGATGGGGGATTTTTTAGGGCTGGCTGCTGACCGCCTCATCAAACTTTCCCTTGCTCGAGCAATTTGAGAAAGGTCTCGTCTTCGCCCAGGTAGCGTTTTTCGCACAGGTCGCAATCGAGGCAGGAGCGTTCGTAGCAATTTTTGTGAATGCGAATGGGATATTGTTTTTGGAAGGCTTCGTTGCATTTGCTTGAACAGAAGACATAGCGCATCTGGGTGGTGCCGAAGGCCGCATAGACAATGATATTTTCATCATTATCATCTGCGAGCGATTTTTCGCACCAGCTACATATTCCAGTTTCCTCTTTTGCGCGGGATTCGCGTTTGCGCTGTATTTCTTCAGTGGTCCAGGAAAATTCGATATATTCGACATTTTCTTTGGGTACTTTGGCGCGAACAACGCCATTTGTGATGCCGAGTACAAAGTCGCCTTTGGTGTCGAATGTCGTGCCGCATTCGATGGTGCGCCCGCTTTGCAGGTGGATGTGAGATTTGCCTTCTTCGGGCGAGATGAATGAAAACCAACCGCAACTGGAACACACAGTTGTAAAGAGGAATTGCCGCAGTGTTTTGTGGCCACAGGATGGACAGTGGCCCTCTTGCATGAGTCTCAGGTCGCGCAGGGAGGCTCTGGCGGCTTCTCTTACAGTTTCATTAACTTCGTCAAGGGCTTCGTCGAGTTCATCTTGATCCTCTTGTGCGAGGAGGTCCATGGCTTCCTGAACGTGCTCGTCTTGCCCTTCGATGTGGATTTGTCTTTCTTTTGTTGTACCATTGTCTGGTTCTTCATCATTTTTACTAAAAAAGCGTTTCAACATTTGGGTCCTCACTTGAAAGCGTAGAATTTACGATGTTTTATGCTTATTTATAAGGTACGATATAAGGGTGAATATGTCAACCTCATACCCCAGGAAATCAAAGGCAAATTGGGGGTATGGATGGGCGACTAAATCAGAGTCGGTGCATGTGAAATCCGCCGTCAACCGGGATTGCTGCGCCGGTTGTGAAGTCGAAATAGCCGAGGCCAATGGCCGCTACAGCTTTGCCGATGTCTTCGGGTTGTCCCCACCTGCGGATGGGGGTTAGTCCATCGGCTATCAGGTGGTCGTATTTTTCTTTTACGGGTCCTGTCATGTCGGTCTGGATGATGCCCGGTTGGATTTCATTGACGGGTATGCCGTGTTCTGCGAGTCGGTCGGCAAATAGGCGCGTCATCATGCTCAGGCCGGCTTTTGAGACGCAGTATTCGCCGCGCGCTGTTGAAGAGGTATAGGCCGATATGGAGGTGATGACGACGATGCGCGGTGTTTGTATTTTTCCCTGTTTTTTGAGTGCGATCATGTGGTTCGCCGCGTATTGAGTCAAAAAGTAGGGACCTTTGAGGTTGGTGTTCATGACGTCTTCATAGCTTTCTGGCATGGCTTCGAGTATGTCGGCGCGCACGCGGGGGGCAATGCCGGCGTTGTTGACGAGCATGTCGAGACGGCCAAAGGCGTTGAGTGTGGTATCTACGAGGCGTTTGCCGTCTTCTATGCGGGTTATGTCGCCCTGACATATATGGACGTTTTGCCCGCGTTCTCGGATACCTGTTGCGGTTTCTTCTGCTGCTGCCTGGTTGCCTGCGTAGTTGACGAGGATGTCGTAGCCCGCGTCGGCAAGGCAGAACGCAATGCCTCTGCCTATACCTCTGCTGGATCCGGTGACGAGTGCTGCTGGCATGGTTCCTCCTGTTTTTTATTGCGAATATTTTCTATGGGGATAAGATAAGACATAAGGCGTTAAGTGCGAAGTGCAAAGTTGGAGGTGAAAGAATGGCGATTGTAGATTATAGGCAAAGTGGTGGTTGCGATGTGTGGGTTTTATCTGCCGGGCATGTGAGGATGGATGGCGGCGCGATGTTTGGGGTTGTGCCCCGTCCGCTGTGGGAAAGGTGTTATCCGCCCGATGAGCGCAATCGCATTGGGTTGACGATGAATTGTTTGCTTGTGAGAGGGCAAGGGGAGGTTGCGCTGATTGAGACCGGGTTTGGGGGCAAGGTGACGGAGAAGCTGCGGGAGATTTACGCGCTCGATGAGTCGGATGGGCTTTTGGCGTCTCTAGAGACGTTGCATATTGTGCCCGAGGAGATTACGCGGGTTGTGTTGACGCATTTGCACCAGGACCATGCCGGGGGGTGTACGGTGCAAGAGGATGGTGAATATGTGCCCGCTTTTCCAAATGCGACTTATTATGTGCAAGAGGGGGAATGGGACGATGCGGAGCATGCCGATGGGCAGACGGTAAATGGGTACCGATACGACGAGGTGATGAGGCCGTTGTCGCCTGTGCTCGCGCTGTTGGAGGGGGATGAGCGTATTTGTCCTCTTATTGAGGTCGTGGTTACGCCAGGGCATACGCGCAGGCATCAATCTGTGCTGGTGCATACGGGCGAGGATACGTTCTGTTTTGTAGGGGATTTGATTCCTACGACGCATCACTTAAAGCCGATTTATGTGATGGCGTATGATCTGTATCCGCGGCAGACCTATCTGGTTAAGCAAGAGGTTATGGAGAGGGCAGTTTCCGAGGACTGGATTATGGTGTGGCCGCACGATCCCGATATTGCATGGGGACGATTGCAGCGAGATGATGCGGGGGCTTATGAGGTCCTGCGGGGCGAGAGTCAGAATAGGGGATTGAGTTGACAACCGCGAGATCTATGTCTATACATGTGCCCCGCATGATATCAACTCAATTTTGTGCTGA
>JAGWBW010000236.1:3677-7432 GCA_021295695.1 Candidatus Latescibacterota bacterium | reverse complement strand
CGCTCCAGATTTTTCCAATTTGCTTCCAGTCCCTTGAAACACAGATTTCCGATCTGGCGAACAACTGCGAGGAAGTCCGCTTCGTTGGGGTATATGCCTTTGCCAAATGATCTCGCCTGACATCCGAGTTTCATTTTGTTTTCCTTCGCTAAAGCGAGACTGTGATGGCTTTTCCTTCGCGGGAAGAGAAATACGCGCCTTCGCTTACTGCCACTTGTGCGAGTCCGTCTCGCAGGCTCGCTCCGGGCGATACATCTGTTTGCCCTTCTTTCACGCATTGTGCGAAATGCGTCCACATGTCAGTCGGCGGCTGTCCCGAACCCGTCCATTCTCCTTTTTTTAAGTCAATCGGTGTTTTGTCTTCTTCAAATCCGAGATGTGTGACGTATCGGATCCGATTGCGTTCTGTTGCCGAAATATTTCCCCTCAGGCCCGCCATCTGATAGATGTTCTGCATCTGGATGCCCGCCATGCTGCCGGTCATACACACGATTTGTCCGTTTTCGCACCGGGTTGTGATGTTGACAAATTCTACGGCGTCTTTGTCGGGTTTGAACAGGCCGCAACGCTCGTGTCCCATGACTTCTACGGGCAAAGAGCCGGTCCACCACAAAGCGAGGTCCATGGTGTGTGAGAGCGCGTCGAGGATGCCGCTGTAGTGTTCGGGGAAGAAATACTGCGGGTTAAAAAATCCGCGCTGAAGCGATACGTTGGTTTGTATCAGGTCGATCTGTTCCGCCAGGGCTTTCATTTCCTGAGCAAAAGCCGTGAAGCGAGATTGGTATCCCACCATTGCTACGACGTTATTTTTTTCTGCTATTTCACAAATTTCTACGCCCGATTCAATGCTGTCGCAGTATGGCTTTTCGACCAGAAATGGTTTGCCTGCCGCGGCGGCATCGCGCATGACGCCTGCGTGGTGTCGGGTGTGTGTTGCAATTGCCAGGGCGTCAATGTCGTCCCGCGCGATGACTTCCCGATGGTCGAGTTCGTATTTTACGTTAAAATTTTCAGCCGCATTTTTGGCGCGTTCTTCATCCAGGTCGCACACGAGTGCGAGTTCGGCTTCATCGCATCCCAATAGTTCGCGTGCATGCGATGGTCCGCGCTGTCCTGTGCCAATTACTGCTACGCGAATTTTGTTTGACATAATACGCTCCTTTCATCCGTGAACATGATTTTGGGGGTAAGAAATAACGACCAATCTCTCAATACGTCAACAAAAATAGCCCGTTCTGTCTTGACAAGTGCTCAGATGTGTCAGTACTTTTGGTTTAACAGGTATTGAGATACCCATAAAGTGGATACGGAGGATTAAATGAGCGATATAGGTGGAAAAATAGGTTCTGCACCCGTCACGGCACCGGGCTGGACCGCGAAGTCCAGAGAAGACGTTGCGATTGTCGATTGCGATGTACATCAAAATTTTCGCCGTCCGGAAGATTTGTTACCGCATCTTTCCAAATTCTATCAGGAACATCTCTACGATCAGGGTTTGCATTTGCCCGGCGGTGGATATCCCAATATGCCCTTCCGCGCCAACCGACCTGATTTGAAGGATCCGGATCTCAAAGAGCGGGATTTCAATTTTTCTGTTGAGTTTTTGCAGAAAGAGCACCTCGACCGCTGGCATATCGATTACGCGCTTTTGACGGGACCACCGCCTTTTTACGGGTATTCGGGTTTGCCGGATCCGGATTGGGCGGCTGCGCTGTGTCGGGCGTTTAACGATTGGACGATTGAGCACTGGCTCAGTCGCGATGATCGTCTCGTCAATGCGATTCTGGTTTCGCCTACCGATCCGTCTCAAGCGGTCGATGAAATCAACAGGCTGGCGCATCGCAAAGATACGGTTGCGGTGATGGTGCCTATGGGCGCGATGATGCCTTTTGGCAATCGCTTTTACCATCCGATATGGGAGGCGTGTGAGAATCACGGGTTGCCGGTGGTTTCTCATGTGGGTGGCGGTGGTGGGGCAACGCGGACTGTTCCGACTCCGGTGGGTTTTCCCACGTATTATATGGAGTCCAGGATGAGCCGTCCGTATATGGCGAGTTCCCATGCGGCGTCGTTGATTTGTGAAGGTGTTTTTGAGAAGTTTCCAAATTTGAAGTTTGCCCTTATTGAGGCACAGCAGTTTTGGGCTGTTCCGCTGATGTGGCACATGGATTCGGATTGGAAGGCTTTGCGCGACCAGACGCCTTGGCTCAAGCGTTTGCCGAGCGAGTATTTCCGCGACCATATTCGGGTTGGATCACAGCCTTTGCACGAGCCTGAGCGCCCCGAGCAAATACACCAGATGCTGGATATGTTACACGCGGATGAGACCCTTATCTATTGTTCGGACTTTCCCCATTTTGACTGGAATGATCCCGTGACGACATTTCCCAGGTTGGCAGAGGATTTACACCAGCGCATTTTTGCCGATAATGCCCTGGAGATGCTGCGTATGGAGGTTGTGTAAATGGCGCGTATTGTAGTTGCCAGGGTCTCGGAGATACCGCCCGGGCAGCGCAAAATTGTGGTGCCATTTCGCGGGCGCGCCGGGATTGGCATTTTTAATGTTGGGGGTTCCTTTTACGCGGTGCGCAATATTTGTCCGCATAAGAATGGTCCGCTGTGTACGGGTACTCTCGGTGGTCGGGTGACGACTCAGGCGCCGCCTTCCACGGGGGAGGGCGAGATTTCCATTGATGGCGATGGCGAGATTTTGCACTGCCCGTGGCATCAGTGGTCTTTTGAAATCTCAACTGGACGCTGTCTGGTTGATCCCGAGGTGTATGTCAAGACCTACGCGGTAGAGATTGATGGCGATGATGTTGTCGTTACGTTTGAAGATTAAGGGACGTTATGGCATACTCTCAAACTTTACGAGATGTATCCGAAGAAAAACGTCCCCTTATTACCGTGCGGGCGGTCGTATTGGGCGTGGCTACGGGGGTCTTGCTCAATACTTATACCAATTACACGGGGATGGTGCTCGTCAATAGCGCGCTGGTTAAGTCGCAACTCCCGATGTCTATGTTGCTGCCTTTTGTGGGATGGATTGGCGTCAATCTCGTTCTCAGATTTTTTTGGCCCCGTATTGCGCTTTCCAGTTCTGAACTCGTCTTGATTTATAGCATGTCGTGGATCGTGGGGACGATTCCGGTTGCGGGATGGGCCACGTATTGGGGCGGTATTGTCAGTTCCCCGACTTATTATGCCTCGCCGGAAAACCGATGGGAGGAGTTTCTTTTCGACGTTATGCCCTGGTGGGTATTGCCCCAGGTGTCGGAGGGGTCTATAACGACTTTTTACGAGGGTCTGCCGCCGGGCGAGAGCATTCCTTGGATCAGTTGGATAGGCGCGCTTGGCTGGTGGTTCAGCTTGTCTATCGCGCTTGTGGTGGCTGCGCTTTGTGTCTCGGTTATTTTTCAGAGGCAGTGGGAAGATGCCGAAAAGCTGACTTTTCCTCTGGTGACTTTTCCCGTCGCGCTGACCGAAGGTTTTGATGGTAAGGAGCGCATTCCCGCGATGTTCAAAGATGGCATCTTCTGGGTGGGTGTTCTGGTTGTACTGCTGGTTTATGTTTATAATATCGTCACGTATTTTGCGCCCAATTTGCCCCATATTGGGATCTACGATTCGGTGCGTATCGCGGATAAGGATGTTATTCTTGCAGAACATTTCCCGCCTTTGAGGCTGCGTATTATGCCGCCCGTTATTGGGCTGACCTATTTGTGCAATCTCGATATTCTTCTTTCTTTTTGGGC
>JAGWBW010000236.1:0-3643 GCA_021295695.1 Candidatus Latescibacterota bacterium | reverse complement strand
TATACGGGTCAGCAGGCAGATGCGTATGAGATTTTGCTGCTGGAATCCCATGGAGCTTTTGTGTTTCTCGCGCTGTGGTCCGTGTGGATTGCTCGGGGGCATTTGCGCAGGGTGTTTCAGGCGGCGGTGGAAGGCTGTCGGTCTCCCAAAGACGATGGTCTTATCCCTTACCGTTTCGCGCTTTTGGGGTTGGGACTTTCTACGGTTTTTGTCGTGGGGTTTGTTACGTATATGGGGCTTTCGCTGCCCCTTGCGATTCTTCAGGTGGTGCTTCTCTATATTGCCTATTTTACTATTGCGAAATACACGGCGGCGAGTGGATTTTCCTATTTGTTTCCGGTGGCGGTTCGGGGCGGGCGAATTATTGAGAGTTTGATTGGCTATTCGACGTTTACGCGCAGGGAGGTCGTCGGTCTGGGTCTTGTCAATTCCAATATGTTTTTTGGGAATTATCGCATTCCGGTCTGGCCTTCGTTGCCCCATCACTTGAAATTTTTTTCGTCCGAAGTGAGACGAAAGCGGGTTGTCTGGACGATTTTTCTGGCTTTTTCGACGTGTTTTTTCGCGTCTATGCTCTATACGATTTATCTCGGCTATGACAATGCAGCGCAGAATTTGGGGTTGGGTGGATTTCAAGGTGGCAATAGGAATCTCTATAATCGCATGGTTTCAATTATTGTGCAGGCCGATAAGACGGTGTTCGATCCGGCCAAGGCGACTGTGTGGGTTTTGGGCGTGCTTTTTGCCGGTTTGCTCACGCTTTTGCGAAATCGCGTGCCGTGGTGGCCGCTGCATCCGATGGGGCTGGCTTTTCAGATTAGCCAGGGGTCGAGGACTTATGCTTTCAGTATGTTTTTGACGTGGTCGGCCAAGCATCTGATTCTGCGGTTTGGCGGTATCCCGCTTTACAATCGCGTGCGTCCGTTTTTCTTTGGTCTCGTTGTTGGATATGTGACGGGGTGCGCGCTTTCTTCGCTTGTGGATTATATTTGGTTTCCGTCAACGCCACACTGGACGCATGGATGGTAGAAGTGTGAAAGGAGAGATAAAATGAAGACCTCGGTAGAAGATACTATGGATGCTTATGTCCGAGAGGGCGAGGAGATGGCGTTCGCGCTTGGGAATCGCGGTGCTATCAAATTTAATGCGGACGGTACGCTGGATGAGGATATTGTAGAGGCGTATTGGCGCGTGGGTTTTTATGTGTTTGAGGGTGCGCTGGGCGATGAGGAACTCGCAGATTTGCAAGCGGGCGCCGCATACTAAAGATGCGGTGGTCGATTCAATGGGCCGCAAAGCGCTCGGGGCGGATTTGGCGCGACAGCCTTTTCGCTTTGTCAAACCGCTGAGCGATCCCGTGGGGGGTACGTCGAGCAATAATGGGCGGCATCCGGCCAGGATGACGGAGCCAGAGCCTCCGGCTGATGCGCCGGATTATGTGGTTTCCAATATCGCTGCGCCTCTGCAAATTATGGATTCTTGTTTGCGGCTTTATGGACATCCCCAACTGCTGTCTGTTGCGGAGGAGATTAATGGGCCGGATTTTACGCCGTTTACCGAGTCTGTTATTGTCAAGCAGCCGGGGCTGGGTGCATCTGTGGCCTGGCATCAGGATGGTACCACGCAGTGGGACAGGTCCGATTGGGATGAGGGTACGCATGGGTTTAATTTTATGGCTCAGCTTTTCGGGAGTACTGCGGCTAACGGGGTGTGGGTGGTTCCCGGGTCGCACAAGCAGGGCAAGCTGGATATTAAAGCGATGATTGCGGATAATGGTGGTTCTGACCGTTTGCCGGGGGCGGTTCCCATGGTATGTGAACCCGGCGATGTGGTTATGTCCAATCGCCAGGCTTTGCACGGCTCTTTTGCCAATACGTCGCCGGATAAGCGGGTGACGGTCAATTTTGGATTTCACCGCCGGTCTTCTGTTCTGAATGCGCTGGTGAGGCGTGGGGATGAGGAGGTGATTTACGACGAGGCGCGTATCTACGAGCGTTCTCGTTTGATCGCGCTGGGGATTGATGCGCGGCAGCAGCGATTTCCAGATGAATCCCGCTATGTTTATCAGCCTCTGATTGGGGAGGAGGATGTCAACAGGTGGAACGAAGATACGCGGGAGAGTGTTTTGAAAAATTACAATCAGAGAGATCTGGGGCTTTGAGTAAGGTATGGAAATGATTTCGAGAAATTTTCTGGCGGGTGTTGCAAAGGTGGTTATAACCGATCCAGAAGCGGGACCGGCCAATGATCCACTTTATGTCAAAGCGCTGGTGTTGCGGTCCGGTGATGAGATAGCTGTTATTGTGACTGTAGATGCGGTGGCTATAGCTGAGATCGGTTCTATCAAAAATGATTTTCTCGCCAATGTGCGTTCGCAATTGAATAGGGAGTTAAATCTCGATCCCGCGCGTATTCTGATTAATGCCAGTCATTGTCATGGCAAGGTCTGCGCAGATGTGGAAGTGCGAACTGTTCAAGCAGTCGTAGAGGCGTGGGAAAATATGGTCCCCGTAAGTGTGGGTGCTGGCACTGGCTGCGAGGACAGGATTATGGAGAACCGCAGGCTTAAACTGAAGAATGGAAGGGAAGCCGATGTCCGTCACGCATATTCGCTTCCGCCCGATGAGGAAATCGCTTCGGTTGGGCCAGTTGATCCGGAGATTGGTATTCTTCGGCTGTACCGGGAGAATGGAGAGACGCTGGCGGTTGTTTTCAATTTTGCGTGTCATCCGATTCTGGAGGTGCCGAGCAGAGAGAATACGGCGGATATTTCCGGGTTTGCGTCAAAAGTGATTGAGGATAATTTGAGCGAGGATACGATTGCCCTGTTTTTGCAGGGATGCGGGGGCGATGTCAATCCGATTTTGTACAAGGATGTCAATAATCCGCGGGATGCCGAGGTTCTGGGAAATATGCTGGGTCTCAGTACTTTGCGGGGAGTTGAAGATCGTTCGTGAGACCATTGAATTGCCGAGGGCCGATCTCGCAGAGCGGATCGAATCTCTACAGGCGGAACAGATACAATTGCTTCAGGCTCTGAAGGGGACGAGTCTCAATTTGAAGACATTTATTCCACTGTATGTGAAATACAATCTTTCCCGCGATTTTCCTTCTTATTATTCTCATCGTTATTTGCATGAGGAGATGATGGGGAGAGATGGTTTGAAGAAGCTGGATGCTGAAAATAGAGAGAGTATGAACCAGTATATTGAGAATATTTACGCGATGGAGCAATTGACGAGGATCCAGATAAATTTGGATTTGCTCAAAAAACATCAGGCGCGGAATGTGGCTGCTGGGGAGACGACAATTGAAGTTGAGATGATGGGTTTGAGGGTTGGGGAATTTGTTCTGGTTACGTTTCCGGGTGAGTTGTCGGTGGAGATTGGTCTCAATATTAAGAAAAGGTCTCCGCATAAGTTCACGTTTGTCGCGGGTGTTACAAATGGATATATCTATTATACGCCAACGGCAGAGCAACTCAAAAATCGGGGCGGTGCGCAAGAAGATAGCGATTGTATGCTGGCACCTGAGTGGCAGATGATTTTTGAGGATAAGGTGGGGGAAATATTGGCGGTGTTGTGAAGGTGAAACTTTTATTTTGTTGTATAGGAGAATGGTCATGGATAAATCGATAAACGTC
>JAGWBW010000235.1 GCA_021295695.1 Candidatus Latescibacterota bacterium | reverse complement strand
CAAAGTCGCTTCCACTAAAGACCATCCAATGAGAAATGCGGCTTCTAAATGCCCATTCTCCACAAAGAAAGCC
The DNA here is from genome assembly GCA_021295695.1 of Candidatus Latescibacterota bacterium. GTDB lineage: Bacteria > Latescibacterota > UBA2968 > UBA2968 > UBA2968 > VXRD01. The sequence goes on along the minus strand of JAGWBW010000235.1, from coordinate 3,687 downwards.
ACTTCCTTAATTTTTAAGCGAATTTCTTCAACTGTAAATGGTGAAGCTCCAGCTACAGACAATGAATTTTCTGGCCCCAATAAAACCAACTGAAATCTCCAGTCAGCCTCGTTTCTGACAGCTTTTGCTAATCCTTCCGCTTGAAGAAATTTAGAGACCTGCCCACGCAATCGCGATTTTACCTCAAAAACAATGTGTTCATTGCCGTTATGTACAATCAAATCTGGCTGAAATGCTCGCAAAAATTCAGGTAATTGATCGCCTCGGGGTTCAATCAACACATCTTAGCCTATTTCGCGGGATGTTTGTGCAATTTCTTCAACACGCATTCTTTCACTTTCACGAGCGGTTAAGTCAACCATTGAACACCTCCTGATCAGGAGCATCCTGAACGACAATCAATAAAAATTCATTTTCTCGGATCAATAGATTAAGTGAAGTATCAGAGGGAATTTCGAATATTGTATCTCTCAAACTTCGCTTTCGACATAACAGATCCGTTACTTGAGAATCATCTTTAAAAACCATGCCTTTCAAAGCATCTAAGATGGGTTTGATTATGTTATCTACATCTACGGGTGTATCTTCGTAGAAATACGTAATTTTTACCATAACCGGATCGGCAACCGGCAACTTATCCTCTGGCCAATGACTCTTCGCTTCATTTGCAACTTTACTGATCCACTCTCGCAGTCTTGCTCTGCGTCTTGCTTGTTGAGAAACAGGAGGCCCATCAATCACAAATTCAAACGACAACACGACTATGCCTCTCCTGCGGTATGAGTACGCTCTTTGAAGATTCAGATTTCTTTATTTGGTGTTTCATATTTTGGAAAGATTGATATTCTTCCGGCTTAACATACCGCCAAGACTGCGGGGCTACAAAATTCGGGAATCGATTTCTCAGCTTGCCCAAATCAACCGGATTTTCATATTCCCAAACGTCCATAATTTGAAGAACATAAGCAATTTCACGCCCTTCATAATAGTTATCAAAACCTTGCTTATCGACACCAGCGAGTTCAGACCTGTCTGCCGAGTCACAGGCAGATATTTTGTTCCAAATTTCTTCGGGCGAACCCTGCCAAACCTCTCCCACGCGGAAGCCTCCACGAAGTTGCTTGACAGGGCTTGACACATAAATAAATACATCGCGGCCCTCTATACCCGAAGCAATACGCCTTCGCAACTCAGCTTTTTTTAGCCCTTCAAAAACCAAGTCTGCATAATAGGGTTTCAAGGAAAAAAGTAAAGGTCTTGCTTGTGAATTGTGTCTATCTGCGGGCAGTTCTGTTGTCGTGCTCATATTTGATTTGGATATCCAAGGTAAAAGAGTTTACGGAATGTTTCTGTGGGTATTTTTGATGGAGGTTGTAACGACAATCCAACTTTATCTTCTTTAAAAACAGTTCTAATTGTCTCTAATGAAATCGGCTGTCGAAAAGGGAAAGTGTGTGAGAATTTTAATGCCATGATCTCTGTTTCTGTATTACACCCGCACATTTTATAGAGATCCTCCCATTCCAGTATTCCAAATCTCTTGAACTTCTTGAAAAGTTCTTGGGGAATACCTATCTCAACTTCGTCAAGATGGGATACAGCTACAATTTGTTTTTCCCTTTCACTTACATACCACAAAATCCGGCCGGGTGGCACGAGCATCTTATGACGATTTTTCTTTCGATAATATACATTGTCCCAACGCAACAATACTCTGGTATTTCCTCCGAAGAGATCGTCGGCTGACTGGTAACTATTAATGAGACTCCTTGCGTAGTCAGAGCGAATCGGTATCAAAAAGTAATTCTGGTCGTTCCCCAAATTCAAAGGTGAACAGTGCCGTTCAAGCTCATTATCTGACATATTCTGATAATTGCTTTTGGATTCGGGACATAATGTAGCAATCTCAGATAATATTTCTGTCTGATCAAGGCAACGCGAAAAACAAAATCTCATGAAACTGTCGTTACATTCTGTAAATCCCATCATTAAAAGATCTGATTTCAAGCCTAGAGTAAGAGAGGCTTTCTCAAATTTTACCATGCTGAGATTCTTTTCTACGGCCTTGTAAATAGTATCGACAATCAAAAAAATTTCGAATAGTGAATCCGCAGAAGATGAGACTCTACTAAAAGGGACAGCAAGTATTTTATTACCACTATTCGTGAGAACTCTAAGCGCTATGGCTTTATCTTTTAACCAGAGTATCTCGCACTTATATTGATTGGGCTTCGCTAGAAAGACATTCAATTTTTCTCTGAAATTACCTTTTCTCTCTCCTTGTACAAGGAATGAATCAAACGGGAAATCTGCAAGTTCACCTGATTTCAATCGGTCCCATTTAAGGCTGAAGCCCGAAACACGAGTGGGTGTATAAGATTGCCTTTCGGAAAGTTCATGGAGTTGAATAATTAACTCATTCGGGGATAACACCTGAAGCTTAGTCAGTTCGGAAATTTTCTTTGCGTTTTTTAGAAGAGCTTGGTCCCTTGTAACAAAAGTGTTTATATCAGAAGCCGCAGCCTTTGCTAATTGTCTAATATCGGATTCCTGGTTTGGCCTATCATCGGGTAAGATTTTCCTTAAAATTTCATCAAAATTTTCAACCAAGCGTGGCTCGGGCTCTACCGGAAAGAAATTTTGGGCTCTATTTCGGGATTTTATGCGCTGATTGAGATCGCTATTCCGGTTGATTTCATTGAATAGTTCATCCGTAACCCGAAGATTGAGAGAATCTATAAAAAAATCAGAAAGTAGCTCTTTGGAGGGCTCTGACTTGTCACTATCTATCTCATCAAAATCAAAGAAAATTTGCGCGTCAATAATGACATCAAGAGTGTCATCTGATGTTTTCGCTTGAAAAAGTTTCAATTGGTCATCTTCGGCCAGAGTAAGACACCAATGAGTCAGAAGATGTCCTTCTTTAGATCGCCCAGGTTTTTCACCTGAGGCCACAAACCCCAATCGAGGCCAAAGCTTATCCGCTGGGGAATCACGACGGCAATGTAGTTTTATGACTTTCTGGGTAGTAACAGAATTCTTTAGAGACTCAACAAGCTGCTTTGCTATGCCTTGGTCTCGAGAATCTTCTGACACGCAAAGTTGGGCTATACGGAAATAGTTTGTGTAAGCAGCAAAAAGAAGATATCCCACAAGTTGACCATCATCAGTTTTGGCACCTAATGCGCCGCCTTTTTTTATAAAACCGTCTAAAAGAGTTTCTTTGGTAAGAAAGCCGAGCGTCCTAATATTGTGTTTCATTAACTCGTCTACTGCTTCTATATCAGTAGATTTCAGTTGTGAGATAGTTGGCTTCACATCTTTCCTTTCTTTTGTTACACTGTCGCGCTTGCCTCTCTTGTCACAATCAGGATATACAAGATTTTAATGCCAAATCAGTCCGCATCTTGGCGAGGTTTTGGATTTTTATGGCGCGCATACGATCCCTTTCTTCTTTTTGACGGCGATATACCTCCTTTGCATTGAATAACTCCTTCTCCTAATGAGATATTTCATCTGTACGTTCCTGGGGTTTCGTGAGTTTTGGTGGGTTATTTTTGAGCCTCTCAAGATCGGCAGTTATTTTGACTATCGAGTCTTTTATAGCATCCAGAAACCAGGAAAAGTGGCGCACGTCTTTACAATCAAAAATATACCAAGCTGACAAAGCCGAGCGCAGACCCACCA
>JAGWBW010000234.1 GCA_021295695.1 Candidatus Latescibacterota bacterium | reverse complement strand
ATCCAATTCGATGCTTTTTCGCAAGATCGGAATTGCTTCTTGTTTGGCTTCCTCGGCAAAGATTTTGAAATCTTTTATTTTCGGCCTCATTGCCATTGCCTTGAAAGCATTTATTTTCGACCCCCTGTCCATTATTCTGAACCCCATGTCCATTGAATGATGTGCAGCCCTTCTATCCTTCTGTGACAGGAAATCATACACCCAGAACATACCCAGACTATTGAGGACATCCGTATTTTCCGGATGTTTTTTCATCACGTTCTTAAATTGGTTCAATGCCCGAAATCGAAAGCTCTGTACCCACCAGATTTTTCCGCGTGTCAGCCGGTATTCAGCATTATTGGGATCACTTGAGATTGCCCGCTGTACCATTCGCATTGCGCGCTGTCGACCATTTACGGTTTGGTCCAGCAGATGCAGTTTGGCCAATTCGTTATATGCAGGGGCATAATCCCTGTCCTTGGAAATAATCTCTTCGAGAGCTTTGATGCTTTCCTTTTGGCTTACCTGCCCGACTTGCTCTACTGCGACCTGAAATAACAAGTCTATTGTGGTTTCGCCTCTAGACGAGCCGGTGCCAAATATGCAAACCAGCAGTATAAAATATTTATAAATCACTGATCCCGCTTTCATGTTTTCCTCCGTTTTTCACTCCGTCCGCAAGGCATCCACTGGATTTGTCCGTGCGGCTTTGAGGGCTTGATAGGTCATGGTTGCGAGTGCGAGCAAGAGTGCGAGAACACCGCCTATGAGAAAATATACAGGGTGCAGATCGATGCGATAGGCAAAGTCCTGCAACCATCTGCCCACAAACAGATAAGCTATTGGACTGGCGATTACACAGGCGATGATTACGAGCTTGACAAATTCTTTGGATAACAAACCAAAAATACTGAATACCGATGCGCCCAGGACTTTCCGAATGCCAATTTCTTTTGTTTTTTGTTCTGCGCGAAACGATATCAGGCCGAGTAGCCCCAGGCAGGCTACGAAGACTGTCAGTCCAGAAAATACTGCCAACGCATTCCCTGTGCGGATTTCATTTTCATAACGCACGCGTGTCAGGTCATCATTTAAAAACCAGAAAGTAAATGGGATTTGCGGTAAAAATTGGCGCCATGTTTTTTCTGTAAATGCGAGGGTTTCCGGTATGTTCTGCGTGCCCAATTTGAGGTAGAGATGTTTGGCTCCTCCCGTAAAAACTCTGAATACAACAGGCCGAATGGCATTGTGCAATGTCTGAATGTGAAAATCTTTCATCACGCCTACCACATATCCCTCTGGTCCATTTTTTTCCTTAAAGTGCTTGCCAATTGGGTCGTCCCATCCGAGATGCTGTGCGGCTGTTTCATTTAAGATAAATGGTCGGCCTTTTTCTCGATATGTTCGCACTAATTCTCGATATTCTTCCAAATCCTGAATACTTTCTATTGTTTCTGGTAGCTTTGGTGGTTCTGGTGCCATACGGCCTGCTACCAGTTCAATGTTGAAGAAGTTCAGGAAATCGCGGTCAATATCAAACAGGCCCATCTGCCAATCCGCTTCACTGCCTTCGGCTCGAAACGTATCTGTCGTGATGTACCCACCTTGCGAAAAACGCGTGGCTGTTGCTTTCAAAATATTTGGATGTGCCATAAACGACTGTTTTACCCTGGAAATACGCCGTCTCAGATCTTCTGATCCACTGTGATGTAGTTGCCAAGAATAGATGAAAATCGGTATGCCAATCACGAGTTCTTTGTCAAATCCGAGGTCTTTATTTCGAATATATGCCAGTTGCTCTTGTACGACAATAGTACCTGTGATGAAAGCTATTGAAATTGCAAATTGGAAGACTACCAGAGCTTTTCGCAGTCCAACTTGTTTCGATCCGGGTATCCAATCTCCTTTCATTACCTGCGTGGGCAAAAAGGATGAGAGTACAAATGCGGGATAACTCCCCGCGATTACACCAACGCCCAGTCCAAACCCGATCAATCCGATCAGCCACCACAAATTTTCAGTGCTATGCAATACCAGATCTCGTTGAATAAAACTGTTAAACCACGGTAGGATCAGTTCAACTACAACGAGTGCCACTATCATTGCAACGAGTGCCACCAGTACTGATTCGCCCAAAAATTGCCCGATCAATTGCTGACGAGATGCGCCCACCACTTTTCGCAATCCCACCTCACGCGCTCTGGTGGATGAACGCGCCGTTGAGAGATTCATAAAATTGACACAGGCCAGCACGAGAATAAAACCCGCGACGAGTCCAAAGGCATACACCTGCTTGATATCGCCATTTTCCCAAAGATGCATGCGCGTGAGGGGTTGCAATATGTACCGAGTCGTTTGGCGCTCTTCATCGCCCAAGTATCGGGCTTTCAAACCGGGGAGTTTTTGCTCTAATGCGCGGTGGTCGTAGCCTTCTGGCAACAGGAGATATGTGAAAAAGGGACGAAAAGAACCAGTGGGTTGCCACATAGACCACAGGTTCGCCAACTGCCCCCCTGGCGTGGCGGTCAGGCAATCAAAATAAAAGGTCGAGTTGGGCGGAAAGTCGCGCACAATACCGGTCACAAAGTATGTTACCGTGCCGCTTAGTTCCTGGTGATCTACTTGCAGTGTTTTTCCAATCGGATTCTGGTTTTGGAAGAATTTGCGCGCCATTGACTCTGTTAGCACCATTGATCCCGGTTGGGTCAACGCCGTGCCTGGATCACCGATTACAAATGGGATTGTAAATACATTGAAGATTTCCCGATCTGCCACGCACACATCTTGCTGAAAAAAGCGGTCGTCGGTTTTGACCCATGAGGTGAGCAGTTGTGTGCGGATGGCTTCCTGGACTTCGGGGAAATCGCGCTTTAATGCCGGTGCCAGTGCGCCAGATGCACGCGGATTGACCGATGTGGTATTTTCCATTGAAACTGTGCGGATAACGCGATAGATGCGGGTTGCATTGACATGATGTCGGTCGTAGCTAAATTCGTACTGAATGTAGAGAGCGATCAAAATTACAGACGCCATTCCAATTGCCAGACCCAGAATATTTATGGCTGTTAATCCCCTGTTTTTCAGCAAGGTGCGCAGAGTAGCTATGAGATAACTGCGAAACATAACATATTGACCTTCTGATGCCGTTTTCAACGAGGGTTGGTATCCCGCGACGCAAAAACACCGATGCCCAATTCAATGCAATACGCGCAAGGGTGAAAGTATGAAAATAGGCTGCAATTTTTGTGCCAAAATTCTCTTTTCTATGTTTTACAAGTAGTTATAAAAATTCGTGCTTTGAGCGCAGTTTAATAAGTATCCGGTTTTGATCTTAAGAGAAAAAGCTTCCGGGGCTTAGAATGTCATTAGCCGTTTCTTGGAAAATTTTTCTACCGTTACGTCCGGATAAAGTATATTCAAATACAGCGACATCTCCATCCGACGTACTAATGATCATAGGATTCGAAACCGATGGTTGACATAGAATTTGCCCGGGCGCGCCTGAAGGTTTGCTTGTCACGGAACGCAAACGGTAAATATGGCATCTTACATTTTCTAAATCCGAAAAAGCCGATGCATATGGAGGCAACGCACGTACAAGATTAAAAATAGCCATTCGGCCAGATGTCCAATCAATTTTGCGGTCTAATTCTGTTATTTTTTTGTTATAAGATGAGAGATGGTGTTTCTGAGGGATACCCTGAACAGGCCCTTTTTTAAATCTCGCTAATGTGTCTTCAAGGAGTCTCCACCCCTTATGGCCCAACTTCAATGCCATAGTTTTAAGTGTATCGGTTTCCAATATGGGTACTTCTGCTTGCATCAGAATATCCCCTGAATCGAT
>JAGWBW010000233.1:11938-13984 GCA_021295695.1 Candidatus Latescibacterota bacterium | reverse complement strand
TCTTATCTTTTCGTATCTTTTGGGGGGTCGAGGTATTTGACAAAGGCCACTTCGTTGCGGGCTTCGTTGTAGATCAATTCGTCTGCACTGGTTTTGACCATCAACAGGCCAAAGCCGCCCGGGCGCAATCCCCGGTTTTCTCTGACGCTCATGTGGGCGATGGGATCGTCGGGGTTGTTGAGGGCTGCATGGTCGAGTTCATCCATGTCAAAACCCGATCCGGGATCTTCTATGCGGAACATGAGCATGCGTTCAAAGCGAAGAAATGCAATCCGAACCTTTTTGCTCGGGTCGAGCTTCCCACCCCATTCAATGGCGTTGGCGAGGAGTTCGTAGAATGACATCGCGATGGTCTCGCGGAGGTCTTCGGGCAAGTCGGCTTCTAATTGCATTACAAAATTGCGCATTCGTCCCGCTGATTTTTGATCGCAGGGCACCAGAAGTTCAACCCAGTTTGGGGTTGCCGATGTCACTTCGATAAATGTTTCCTGGTGGCTTACACTGAGGCCGTCCTGGACGAGGCGTGTCAATTCCTGGGGGTCTATGGGTTTTGGAATATAGTGATATGCATGTTCGCGGATTGCTTTGAGGAGGGTGGCTGAGGTGTCATCGGAGGTCATGACAATGACTGGCGGCGGTGAGGGCAGGGTTTTTATTTTGGCCAACAATTCCAAACCGTTGAGTCCGGGCATCCATATATCTGTCAGCAGTAAGTCGAATGGCGTTGTGGCGATTCGGTCATAAGCCTTTGTGCCATTGGTAACCGTTTCTGTTGTGTACCCGGCGTCTTCGAGTATGGCTTCTACCAGCACCCTGGTTGAGCCGTCGTCTTCGGCGATCAGTATTTTGGACATGTTTGGTGCTCGGTTCAAAAGGATAAGGTGAGTTCTTTGAGTGCATTTTGGACAACAGACAACTCGCGTTCGAGCGTTTGGCAGGTTGCGGGGGCCTGGTTCAGGTTGTTCAATTTGCCCATCTGCTCGAGTGCGAAAGCTGCTTCGTATGCTACTTTGGCGTCAAAATTGGCGATAGCACCCTTCAGCGCATGGGCTGTTTGACGCAGGTCTTCGGGCGATTGCTGGTCAATTGCTCGGTGCAATGCGGCGATCTGGTCGGGCAATTCTTCTGTGAAAATATCAACCATTTTTTTGAGAATTTGTTTTCTTCCGCCTACTCGTGTCATGATACGATCGATGTCAATAGGAGGTGTTTGGGCGTTTTCGGGCTGCACATTCAGATTTTGCAGGACGGCAAAGAGCTGGTCTGCGTGGACAGGACGGATTAGCGTTGCTGAAGCACCTGCGCTGAGACAGGGGTGATCGTATTTTTCGTGTGATACAAGACCAATAATGGGAATGCCTGATTGCGTCCGCGCAATTTGCTGTTCAAAATTTTCACACTCATCTATGTCCATCATCGCGAAATGATAGGATATGGCTTTTTCTGGCAGTTCGGGAACCGCCACGACCTGATAGCCCATTTGCTCGAGTAGCGCGTAGAGCAGGTGGCGATGGATGGGGTTGCGGTCTATAATGAGCGCGTCACAAGAAGTTGGGAGATGGTCCATCGAATCCGACTCCAGGAATGTTTCTACAGATGAACGCAGAAAAAACGCAGATGAAAACCACAACATAATAGGTACAACAGATTGGCAGTTTGTGTCAACCACAATTGTTTGAGCTTGTGAGGTGGCTTGAACGAATAGGGAGAAGTAGATTTTCCATTGACTTCTGTTTTTGTGTGTATAATTTTAATGGTGAAATGGTTCCTCACAATCGCTATTCCGATGGTATCAGGAGGTGTGTATGGATCTTAAAGATTTGGACCGTATCCACAAGGAACAGGCTGAAAGACAAAAGTTCAAAAGCATTCTTCAACGTTTTGACGAAGGGAATAATTTGAGGAATGGGTTTATTGTCATTGCTATTGTGATTGTCCTGGTCATTGTGATTTACGGTTTTAAAGAAATGAATTTTCTCTTTGAATCTATTCCGGGTGGTGACCCGGTAGAACAAGTAACACCCCGGGAAACAGAGGGTGAATGAA
>JAGWBW010000233.1:7197-11859 GCA_021295695.1 Candidatus Latescibacterota bacterium | reverse complement strand
TACCATGGCAAAACGCGATACACATACGGTTGATTCTACTGGTGGATTTCAACAGATTCGGGATGCATTAGACGCATTGCAGCGGAGTGAAGAGCGTCTAACACACGCGCTCGAAGCCGGTGGGATTGGTCTGTTTGATTGGGATATCCAAAACGACAGTGCTGTGTGTACAGATCGGTACTTCGAACTTTTTGGTTTTTCCCCACGAGATACAATGGTCTCTGAGGCCGAGTGGATGGCGTGTGTTCATCCGGATGATCGCGATCGCGCGCAGAAGGAGGTCAGACAAGCTCTTGAAGGACGCGCTCCTTATGACACTGAATACCGAATTGTGCATGCCAATGGCGAGGTAAGATGGCTCAGCAGCAAAGCCAAGGTATTTTTTGACGCGAGTGAAGAAGTGCCGGTTCGCATGATCGGGGCGATAGCCGATATTACCCGACAAAAGCGGGCAGAAGGTGCGCTTGGCGAGCAGGTGACTTTTCAAAACGCGCTTATACAGGTCAGTCGCGCCGTGCAACAGATGACGCGGCCAGAGCATCTCGAGGTGGTTGTTCGCGTGTGTAGAGAACAGTTGCTGGCTCTCGATGTATCCGTTGTCGCCATTGCCGTGCATCGATTGCTCGATCCCAAAACGCGTACTTTTGAAACGTACGAGGTGATGCCTTCGGGGCAGATCAATTGTATGGTGCGCGAGGTGCCGAATGTATATCGGATGTGGCAACAGCAGAAAACAATTTACCGCGAGAATCTCGTAGAAAATATGGGGGGGTTGTCGCAGGTGGGATTCAAGGCCATAGCTGCGCGATATGGGGTTGAGGTGCGGTGTATTCTCGATATTCCCCATGTGCGGGGCACGCTGGCTTTGATGGGTGATGAGGTTTCTGCTTTCTCAGAAGCCGAAGTTCTGTTTTTGGAAAGTATTGCAGAACAGGTCTCGATGGGTATTACCCGTTTAGACGACCTCGAGCGCCTTGAAGCGCAGAACAAGGAGCTTGAAAATGCCCGTATATCAGCCGAAGCAGCAAATCAAGCCAAGAGCCAATTTTTGGCCAATATGAGCCACGAGATTCGCACGCCAATGAATGGCATTATGGGGATGATTGAATTGCTCGGCAATACCGAATTGACAGAGCGGCAAAAAGAATACGCCGATCTCGCTTATAATTCGGCAGATACGTTGTTGGTGTTGCTCAACGATATTCTCGATCTGTCCAAGGTGGAGGCCGGTAAGCTCGAATTGGAAAGCATTCCGTTCGCGTTGAGAGATACGCTTGGCGATACGTTGCAAACGCTGGCTGTTCGGGCGAGTGAGAAGGGGCTTGAGTTGACCTATCGGATTGCGCCAGAGGTTCCCGACGACCTGATAGGCGATCCCATTCGCCTGAGACAAGTCGTCGTCAATCTGGCGGGCAATGCCATCAAATTTACAGAACGAGGGGGTGTGGATATTGATGTTGACCTGATAGAGGTGCGCGAGGAGTACACAAGACTGCGATTTGAGGTGCGCGATACAGGTATCGGTATTCCATTGCAGGTACAACAACAGATATTCAGCGCGTTTGATCAGGCCGACAGTTCAACGACGCGGCAATATGGCGGCACGGGGCTTGGTTTGACCATTTCTGCCCAACTTGTGGAACTGATGGGTGGAAAACTCGATGTGAAAAGCGAGCCAGATAAGGGCAGTGTTTTCTTTTTTGAAGCCACGTTTGCGCGGCGTACCAATGGTGTGTCATACCGAGATGTTTTGCCCGATACATTGCATGGCATGCCCGTATTGGTCGTTGATGATAATAATACCAATCGGGTGATTTTTGAAGAGATGTTGTCCTGTCATGGCCTGAAACCTGCTCTGGCCGAGAATGGTCAGATAGCATTGGAAGAGTTGTTGCGCGCACAACAGGCAGGCAGCCCATATCCACTGGTTCTGCTCGACGCGGAAATGCCGGTTATGAACGGTTACGCGCTCGCAAGGCAGATTGCCGCTGACGCAACGCTGAAATACACGCGCGTGGTGGTGTTGACTTCTGCTGGTCGTCCGGATATGGCTTTTACCAGAGAAATGCTGGCCGGGCACTTGTCCAAACCCATCAAGCAATCCGATCTTTTCAATTTGATTGCTGACATATTTGAGGAATCTGCACCAGATGCTTTGGGAACGGGCGATATTGTAACCGATAAGGCGCGGAAATCTCTGCGCATTTTATTGGCTGAAGACGGTCTGGTCAACCAGCGTGTTGCCATTGATATGTTACACCAGCGCGGTCACACAGTCGTTGTGGTAAATAATGGTGTGGAGGCTCTGGAAGCACTTGGCAAAGACGACACCTTTGATCTGGTGTTGATGGATGTACAAATGCCCGAAATGGATGGGCTTGAAGCCACCAAAGAAATTCGCAAGCGGGAAAAGGAATCGGGGGGGCATATTCGAATTGTTGCGATGACAGCCGATGTGATGAAGGGGGACCGCGAGCTTTGCATAGCGGCTGGCATGGATGGGTTTGTCGCCAAGCCACTCAGGTCTCGCCTTCTTTACGATGCGGTAGAATCGACCGGTCCCGCTGTGCAACAGACGCTCAATTGGGAGGCTTCACTGCAACATGTTGGTGGGGATGAGGCGCTTCTCGTGCGATTAGCCGAGATGTTTTTAGAGACGAGAGGCGATATGATAAGCCTGCTTGACGACGCAGAAACGCTTCGCCTGGGGGCGCGTGAATTAAAAGAAAATGCCGAATTGTTTTACGCGGATGACGTAAGAGAAGTTGCCGTGACAATTGAAGATCTGGCAAAGGATGAAGATTGGGCAGGTGCTGATCGCTTTATGGCAGATTTAAGAGAGAAAGTGGAATGCCTTGCATCCGCACTCGCGGTGCAAGGAGATCTGGGTCACAAATAGGAAGGAAAACAAGATGGCTTTTGAAGAAACAATGCGGGAGAATATTCGCGTTATAAGACTCGATGGTCAGGTGACGGACCGCGAGATGTCGGGGTTGGCCGATCATGTAACCGGATTGCTCGACAAGAATGAGGGAATAAAAGTGGTTTTGGATTTGGGGCAGGTGCGGTGGTTAAATAGCATGGCATTTGGGGTTTTGACCGCGCTTTTGCAGCGTTTGCGCAAGGCCAATGGCGATTTGAAACTCGCCAATGCCCACGATCATGTGATCAGCGTTTTTGTGCAGACGCAGCTGATTAAAATTTTCGATCTGCACAATTCCGTAGATGAGGCTGTTGCGGCATTTCAGACGGCGTGAATCTTTTTCTTGCCTGAGAATGAAATTGTGGTATTTTTTTAGACAAATAGCAAACGGGGCGTGGCTCAGCCCGGTAGAGCGCCTGCTTCGGGAGCAGGAGGCCGGAGGTTCAAATCCTCTCGCCCCGACCAATAGAATGAAGGGGTTGCGTTATTTAACGCAACCCCTTTTTTATTTTTTGGGCAATGTCAGTCCAAATGTCGATCCCTTGCCCTGTTCACTCTCGACATAGACCCGCTCGCCGTGTGCATCCATGATGTGTCGAACAATTGACAAGCCCAGGCCTGTCCCGCCCATTGCCCGCGAGCGCCCTTTATCGACCCGATAAAATCGCTCAAAAATGCGATCCATATCTGAAAGCGGAACCCCAATACCCGTGTCCTTTACTTCAAGTGCAATGCGGCGCTTGTGGGTCTGTGTCGCATTTTCACCATGTCTATTGCGACGGTTTTCTCGATCATTTTCCACAGGCTTGAAATCCCGCGTCTGAACCCAGACTTTTTTTACGGCGTTGTCGAGCAAATTTAGCAATGCCTGTTCGATGAGCTTGCGATCACACTGTACCTGCACATTTTCTTTTGTGTTTATTTCGATGGTAAGGGTTTTCTCTTTTGCCATTGGGCGTATTTGTCCAACGACGGAATTGATCATCTCATGTATGGGATAAACGCCGGTCTCAAGGGGCAGGGCACCCGATTCTATACGCGACAAATCCAGAATATCTTCTACTATATTGTGCAGGCGATCCGCATGGGTGTTGATCATTTGCACGAATCGCCGTGAGGCTTCCCGGTCGTCTAAGGCACCGTCTGCCAGCGTGGATGCACATCCTTTAATCGCAATTCATGGGAAACATTGGCGACAAAATCTTTGCGAATGCGCTCCAGGCGGCGCAGTTCTGTGATGTCGTAAAAAATAGTTACAGAACCCGCGATATGATCATTTTGCAAAATAGGTGCAATCTGCACATCGAAATGGCGTTCTCGGTCGTCTGAGCGGATGAGGTCTAAAAATATCGCTTGTCCGGTTTTCAGGGTTTGATCAATTGCATTTTGCACATCCCGATGGCGCACAAGCTCAATGGGCATGCGCCCTTCAGTGGCGCCAGACACACCAAATAGCTTTTCAAATGTCTGATTGCCCATCAGGATACGACCACTCTGGTCTGTGACCAGAATCGCTTCTGTAATGCTCGTCAAGACGGACTCTAAACGCGATTTTTCAAGTGTGATTTGTCCAATGTGCGTCTGGACCTGCCGGCGCATGTCGTCTAATGCGGTGCCCAATTCGCGCAATTCGCGCGTGGATCCAACGCGGAGCGTGCGGTGTTTTAATCTCCCTGAAGCAATATTTCGGACGAACCAGATTGCATCTAAAATCGGGCGCGAGATATATCGCGAGGTGG
>JAGWBW010000233.1:5680-6934 GCA_021295695.1 Candidatus Latescibacterota bacterium | reverse complement strand
CCAGTACACGTCCCTGTCCGTTGATCAGCGTTGCACGCACGCCCAAACGCAAGCCCACTTCGTTGACGAGTGGAATGAGTTTTTCATCGGTATTTGCTACATCGCTGAGATGCACACGGGCAAAACGCACCTCGCGCAAAAGTCTCTGCTCGACATGATAAACCCAAAAGTCGCGTATGGCGCGGTCCAGATATAGATGTGTAGATGCCAGTACCAGTACCAGTACAGAAAGGCAAGCGAGCATCCATTTCCAGTGCAAACGCATATTAGACTCTCTCTCGGCGGAAGCGATAGCCCACGCCCCGCACGGTTTCGATCCATTCGCTTGCTTCGCCGAGTTTTTCGCGCAACCGTCTGATGTGTGTATCGACTGTGCGCCCATAGCCGCTGTACTCATAACCCCATACTGTGTTGAGTAAATTGTCGCGCGTTTGCACGCGCCCGCGGCGTTCGATCAGGGTTATGAGCAACTTAAACTCTGTGCCCGTCAATTCTAATGGGTCGCCGTTTAACAGGGCCTGGTGTGCAGCTTTATCGATAGAGATCGGTCCCATATGTAACCAGGTCTCGGTCTCTGTGGCCGATTGCGAGCTACCCTGACTGCGCCGCAGAATCGCCTGCGCTCTCAAGACGAGTTCGCGTGGAGAAAAGGGTTTGACGACGTAGTCATCGGCTCCCAATTCCAATCCCACAATGCGATCTACTTCCTCTTTGCGCGCGGTCAACATCAAAATGGGTATGTGACGGGTTCGAGCATCTTGTTTTATTTGTCTGCACATGTCCAGTCCGTCGATGCCCGGCAGCATCAGGTCCAGTATGATCAAATCTGGCAGAATTTCCTGAACGCTCTGGAGGGCACGCTCGGCATCTTCTGCTGTTTCAACATCTAATCCAGCCTGATTGAGGTTGTAGCGCACCATTTCCAAAATATCGGGTTCGTCTTCAACCACCAGAACTTTATTCATTTTAATCTCCTGGTATGAAAATGGAAGTACATATTTCTACAATATAACTGATGTTACGCATGTCTTGCGTTTCTGTCATGCTGAGGAAGCCGACAGGCTGACGAAGCATCTTTTACCCATAAAGTAATATGTGGTAGAAGATTCTTCGACTCCGCTGCGCTCCGCTCAGAATGACAGGGGCATTATAGTATGCCTATGCGTAACATCAGAATATAAATATAACACGGGGGTCAAATTATTGTGATCGTTTGAGAACAAAAACCATGTCAATGGCTTGCAATTGTTCGGT
>JAGWBW010000233.1:4687-5615 GCA_021295695.1 Candidatus Latescibacterota bacterium | reverse complement strand
TGGGGTCGTGTTTCGTAGCCTTTTGCTTCTATGTGAATCTGGCTGGTTGCAGGCACCCAAATTTGAAATGTTCCGCGTGGAGCTGCTGTTTCCAGGACTGTTCTGCCAATGGGGTCAACCGCTCGAACAATGGCTTTGGGCACAGAAGAACTGTTGGCCATTTCAATTTTGCCTCGCACAATAGCTTGAACAGGTTGGGGGGGCGCGAAATTCTCTGTTTGGAAATAGATTGGGTTCGTCCATGCCACGCGCGACGTATCTGCACCGTAGCACCGCGCGAGATACCAGCAGTTGACAGAATCTTCGAGTGCTGTTGATATCCGATATTTTCGAGGTTGTTCTTTCAAGTCCCAGCTCTGGATTACCTGTGCATTGCGAACCAGTTCAATGCGCGTCAAATATGCATCGGATTTTGCGGCCGCCCAGGCGTGAATTGTTGCCCGTCTTTTGCGGCCTGTTGGCAATTGGTTGCCGGGTCCGGCGGCAAAGACGGATAATGAGATTAGAGGCCCATTGGTTATCATATTTTGGCCGTTGGCAATTGCGCGCATCAGTCTATCGGCGGTGAGGTCCCCGGGTACTTGTGTGTATGTGCTAAAATGTTCGTCGGAAAAAGCTGTACCCGCAATGCGATATCCCCGATTGAGCAGTGCAAACCAGAGTGCTTGTGCATCGGGATGCGTGACATCGAGTGCGTCAAAAGCCGGGCCGGCGAGAATGTCGAATAAATTTGATGTGCCGAAAATATCTGTATAGCCAATAATACCACGATCTAAATGCGCCTGGGCATGCACTTCGAATCCATTTTTTCCAGGGGTAAATAGTGTGCCCATCACCCATTGTTTTCCCCCGCGAATTTCAACATATTTGCCAGGTAGCGTCAGTATCGAATTCCCACTCGCATTCACTGGCAAAGCTGCCCAGTCCA
>JAGWBW010000233.1:3289-4564 GCA_021295695.1 Candidatus Latescibacterota bacterium | reverse complement strand
GGCAAGTGCGTAAAACCGCGTATTGCGGATACGGTGACTGTTTGGGGTGGTACATCAATTGCAAATACACTGTCGGCAACAAAACCGCGTTTTGCAAATCCCGTCTGTAAGATAGTGCCCAGAGAATCGGTGACGATTACCCGGCCCGATAGGGGTTGTCCGGTCGCGGTGTTAAAAAGACGACCGCGCAATCGGACCGCTTTTTTGTCGCCAACATAGGCCCGGGCGCTGAGGTGAGCCAACCGCGCCCGCACATAGATGCCGCCCACATTTTCGTCGTCGCGCAATGTGGCTGTCGCTGTGCCATTTTTGATTGTTGCCCAGGGGGTTATTTGCCCGCGACTCGCTTCAAAAATAACCACGGCTCCATCATGAGAAACCACACTGTCCTCTCCCGTTGCCTGCATGTGGTGAGGCAGCGCAATAATACTGTCTTGTATGGTCACGCGCACCCTTGAGACGCGCGCACCACGTATGGGAAAATCTGTTGCTTTTAATTGAAGACCGAGGGGCATTCGCGGTGCGATTTCGTGCAGACGCACATTGTCAAAAGCTGCTTCTTTTCCCTGTGTGAGACAAATCACACGTCCAAACACGGCTTTTGTGGGGGCCACAAAAGTACCTGTCCATTGCGTCCACGACGCGCTTGTTACTTCTGTTGTTGTCCGGCTTTCGCCCACCGGAATTTGATCTTCTGACAACCATCGGATGCGTGCAAAAGCTTTTGCGCTGTCAACCTTTGCCCATCCGGTTAAGACATAAACAGCCCCCGGCTGAATACTGATGGGATCGCTGATCAATGCGGTGGGTTCACCCTGCGGTCCACCCAGCATAAGGGCTGAGATTTTGCCGCTGTGGGCGCGTTCGCGTTCGACCATGACCCGCGTAGAATCGGGCACGGGTATCCAGTTTACAGGCATCTGAGATGCTGTTATTTGTTCAAACCCTCCGTTGGGCACTTCTGCCCAGAGGTGTGCGGCAAGGGAAAAAAATAAGAAACAAAACAGGCACCATGTGCGGATCATGCTGTTGTATCCTTTTTTGCGTTTCACTTTTCCATTACAAATTGAATATCATCTGCCCAGGGATCTACCCGAGTCAGGCGCACGCTTATGAGTTCACCCGCGCTGATTTGTCCAGATAGGCGCGTGTCAACTTGCAGGGCGTAGTCCAGGATTTCGATCCGGGCGCGTTGATCCCAGATATTTAGTACGAGTGCGTCAAATACCTGTCCTCTGTGTTGCGAGAGATGATGGAATATCCAGTAGCGCTCTC
>JAGWBW010000233.1:0-3140 GCA_021295695.1 Candidatus Latescibacterota bacterium | reverse complement strand
CCCAGGCCACCGTGCAGGCCGGGTTGTAGTGAGATTGCCGCTGCGCGCATGCGCGTCAATACCCGATACCGGTGCAATTGCTCGATGTTCGTGGGTTCTAAGTCGGAGAGGTCGGGCGCGTTTTGTACGCGAAAGATCGCGGGTGCGTTTTGTTCAACACACAATTTTGCGGCTTCGACATTGGCTTTGACCATCAGTTCGCTGACCAGCAAATCGGCGCTGGAGTCGCGTTTTTTTATTTCGATATTTACGGTTTCGTCTGTCGAGATATCCACGCGGCGATCAATTTGATTAACTGCCACAGCACCGGCTTCTACGCGGTGTATAAAAAGCGTTTCTGCCGCGTCAAATAGGGCCGATAACATCGCGTGCTGAGGGTGCATTATGTCGTCGAGTATTGCGTCGGCCTCGTCATAGCTCAGTTTTTCGCAACACCGGATGACGGAGAGTGTCCAGGTCGGCGTTTCCATTATGCCATCTGGTCTCACATCCCACAAGAGGCTGACGGCCAACCGATTTTCATGTGGGATAAGACTGCCCAGGTTTTCCGATAAGACGGGGGGTAACATGGGGTATTTCGCCTCTGGTAAGTAGAGGCTTGCGCCGCGGTTTCTGGCTTCTTCATCAAGGGCTGAATGCGCGGGGATCAGTGTGGAGACATCGGTGATATGCACGCCAACTTGATAGCTGCCGTCTTCTCGAAATTGAACCGATACCGCATCGTCCATGTCTGTTGTCGATGCGTCGTCAATGGTTACGGCATCCAGATATGTCAGGTCCTGGCGGTGCGCAAGTTGCGCTCCGTTGTACATGGCTTGAATCGCGTCTGCTTCTTTGATCAACAGGTCGGGAAAATTTAGAGGTATATCTTCGCGCATCAATTCGACAAAGGTATGCTGATCCAGTATGCCTTCGGCGACTAAGCGATCAAAGGCTTTGCGCGCAGAGATGGTCTCGCCGGCCATGCGTTCCAGCCAGTGTGCATATTTGCTCTGGTCGCCGTATATTGCGACGTCTTTTAGCCGTTCGATCCAGTCGTCTTTGCCGGTGCCCTTATATTGGAGCCATTTCAAAAATGCCTCTCGCTCCGCTTCACGCTCTTTGCCACGGGCGATCATTTCCAGTCTGTGGCTGACCTCTGACCGATCAACTGCGCGAAATCCCCGTCCTTCGGCATCGAAATAGGTACTTGTTTCCAGTGAGACTAAAAATGCCGACAGTTGTTCCGATGTCGGCATATGATTGTAATACAGTTCGGTCAATTCGTTCAGGTGCCAGATTTCATTTTCTTCTAAGACGAGTTCCCACAGGTCGCAAAGGTCAATGTCGGCGCTTGAGGTTTCTGCACAGTTGAGCCACGCCGCGCCAGCGGATTTGTCGTTTCCGATATGTCCGGTTGTTTGAAGAATATTTTCGAGGGGTACATTGTGAGACGTACGCACCGATACCGCAAATCTGGCTCTGGTATGTGAGATGTTGACACACACACCCGCCATGAGCCGATTTCTGTAGCGGAACAAAGTTATTTCGTTTTCTTTGGGCAAGGTATTCATGCACGCTCTGTGTACATCAAGTAAAACGGCAGACGAATACAATCCGTCTGCCGCGAGTCAATGCATCCCTATATTGTGGGCAATAATGCCTCGGGATGCTTGCGCGCATCCACGTTGGTATGGATTTGCGCGATTGTCCCATCGGGTGCAATGAGGTATGTCATGCGTTTGGCAGCGCGGTCCGATGCCGATTGACAAGCCCCATAAGATAGGCAGATTTCGCGTTCTGTGTCGCACAACAGGGGATATTCAAATTCCTGTGCTTTTGCAAATTTGGCGTTGGCGGCAACGCTGTCTGTGCTCACGCCCAGTATTTGCACATTTCTATCTGCATAGTCACGGATTCGCTCCTGGAATCCCACACCTTCAGCCGTTCAACCACCTGTGCTTGCTCTGGGATAAAACCAGAGTACGACGGTTTTGCCGCGATAATCACTGAGTTTTACTGCATTGCCTGTGTGGTCTTTGACCAGAAAATCAGGCGCGACATCACCTGCATTGAGCATTATAACCTCCTGAAAAAAATGAAGTGTTGACAGACGGTGGCAATATAGGCAAACGGGATGTGTAACAAGTCTTTACCGCATTCTTTATTCTGTGTATCTTGGAATTGACAACTGATAACTGAGGATTACACAATGAAAATTGCACATATTTCCGATTTTCATCTTCGCCACCATATCGAGGGCGATAATATTAAATGCGGGCCTGATCTCATAGCCGAAGGTGCGCGTCATATTGCCGCACATTCTCCCGATTTGGTCGCTATTACGGGTGATTTGGTCGATTATCCGCTCGATGCATTGGACGATCTCGATATGGTTGCGCTGGGGGAGAAAGACCTTTATCTCGTGCGCGAATGTTTTGATAGTCTTTCCTGTCCTGTTGCGTATGTGCATGGCAATCACGATCATCCCACGTCTTTTCGCCGCGTTTTTTCCGATCAGCCTTTTGATTTTGATGTGCAGGGTTTTCGCGTGATTATTTTTTTTGATGAGGAGGGGGATCACAATGTGCCGCAGCGCGTTGGGGCAGAACGAGCGCGGTTTTACTCTGTGTTGTCAGATGACGATCCGCGGCCGCAGATTCATTTGCAACACTATTTGATGGTATCCGTATAATTATGGCGATGTGGCGGAGTTGAAAGCTGCATTGCTCGCAGATTCTCGCCGCAAACTCGTGCTTAGTGGGCATTATCACGAGGGAGAGGATCTTATGGTAGAGGACCATATATCTTTTGCGACGGCGCGTGCTTTTCGAGAGCCACCCCATCCCTTTCGCGTGTACGAGATTACGGATGCGGATATTACACAGGCTGAGTACACTTTGTGAGTGGAGGATGTGTGACGTTCAAGGCGAGACATATTTTTATACTAATTGCTGTAATCGTTCTGGGGATCTGCGTTTTTGTGATTTTCCAGGATTACCGAGATGATTTTCACCGCGCTCTCGATGTGCCGCCAATTTCGCATTATGCCGATGATATCCCCAATTTGGTTACGGCGTATTACACGCGGTCAGATGCGTCAGATATAGAGTGGACTCTTTCCGAAACTCTTGCGTCCGAACAGCCTATTCGCCGTTTGG
>JAGWBW010000038.1:22515-28418 GCA_021295695.1 Candidatus Latescibacterota bacterium | reverse complement strand
GGTGGCATCTCTGCGTCGCGGTACTTCTCCCCATATTCGGCTGGCGGATCAAAAGGATCGTGAGGTCCTACAAAGCTCACAAATAAATGCCAGGGGAAATCCCCGGGAATATTCTCAATCCACTCGACAGATCGCTGCCCAATATACACATCTTCAAACGCTTCGGTAGGCAAGACCGAATCGTGACAGGAAGCATGATAACCCTCGTTGGAGCGACGGGTATAATCATCGACAAAAGCACCGAGCAACCCTCTTTCCTCCAAAAAGTGATTATAAGGACCCTGCGGTGTTTTGGAATGCCCAGCGTGCATTTTGCCCTCGCATTCGACCGGATGTGTAAAGCCCCACATATACGTAGCGGGCCTATCGCCATCGCGTCCATTGTATCCGTCGGGTTTGGCCAGGTCGAGCTTGCCCACACAACCCACGTAATAATTGTAATCGCGCAATTGCTGATAATAAGTCGGTTGGCTGCGAGGCAAGAAGCAATTGTTCCCAACGCAACCGAGGCGCGAGGGTTGCATCCCAGAAGCCAGTGCAATGCGCGAAGGCGCGCAAACCGGACAATTTGTCGTGCATTGGGTAAAATGCACCCCCTGCTTTGCCAGACGGTCAATATTGGGCGTGCGAACAAAATCAGCACCTGCACAGCCCATATAATCAAAACGATGCTGGTCATCCATAATAAACAAGATATTGGGTCGATCCGTCTGCGGCATAGTTTGTCTCCATAGTGTAAGGTTGTATTGCAGGTCAATCCTGCGCTTCTAACAAATCTCGCGTGGCAATCAAGATCCCATCTTCATCGGCGTAGAGATAATCGCCGGGAAGAAAGGTGACGCCAGCAAAAGCAAGAGGCGTATCCTGTCGTCCCTGTCCCTCTTTTCGGCTACGACGCGGCACAGCAAAGCGCGCTTTGACACCTATTTCAATTTGTGCAAGTTCAGAAACATCGCGCACACCGCCATTTATGACAACCCCCGACCAGCCGTTGTCGCTGGCGATTTCAGCGACCATATCCCCCAAAAGCGCGCACCACATCGAACCCTCGCCATCGACGACAAGCACGCGCCCCTCCCCCGGTGTTTCGAGTATCTCGCGCACCAGCACATTGTCTTCGCGAACTTTCACCGTGGCAATCGGACCGCAAAATGCCGTAACACCGCCATAGTCATTGAATATCGGTTCAGCAACTTGAAGTGCTGGATCGGTTTCGTGTTCATCGCACAAATCAGTGGTCTTGAAAGCCATTAATCACCTCTTAAAATATTTTGAACAGTAGATCTACATTTATGCGCCCCTATAATTGCGCCCCGAAAGCCACTTGTCAAAGAAAAAAGCCATGTGACGGATAGCGTGCATGTTCTGTGTCTTAATCCGCAGAACTCCGGCGTTCGCCGGAGTGAAGAATGGCGGGTGTCATTGCGGCATGGTTTTAGCCGCCACGCCGAAGGCACAACGCCAGCAATCCAGTCTATGAAATAAAACAACAAATGTTAGTAATTTTTTTTACCAGTGAGTCTATATTCTCAAATCCCCACTGGACTTATCAGTTCTATATGAATATATTTTTGGTGCTTTGACCAATTAGAAGGTGCGAAAATATCCGAGGTGAATCTATGAAGCAGGAGATCTTAGCGAAGATATGTTTTTCTTCAGAACTACGAGACATCTGGCCGACAGCGTTCCTAACCGCCGAGGCACATCTGACCGGCACCAATGAAGATGCGGGACCCTGGTCAATGCGCGCGGAACTCTTGGACCCACCGGATCAAAGCGGAATATCACTGGCCTGGATATCATTTCTCTCTCCCAAAGCTCCCTTTACAGAACTTCCTCCTCTCAAGCCGTTTAAGCTCACATTGGGAAGCACAGTTGTCGCTCGCTGTACTATCTTTGTCCAACCTCACTGTGAGACGCCGCATCAGGAGAATGATGTCGCAAATCCTGTATATAAAGAGTTGCTTAGTCGAAACACATCAACGCCACCAACCCTTGAGATTATTGAAACAGAGGACGAGGAATATCGATATTTTGAACTCAGCGCAGAAAGTGAGCGACGATTACGAGAGGAATTTGGTTCAGATGTAAGCACTGAACGCGTTAAAGTGCCGCACCTTGTCAAGGATGAATTTAAAAAGATGCACGGAGAGCTATACCCTGTTGTATTGGAGTGCATGTTCGACAAATCAATATCTGCTTTGACCGACCTTGGGGGCATAAGAGTATTGCACAACGGGCAATCGATATGGGAGTGGATTCCCGACAATGCTACCTCGCCTGCACCGGAGAAAATGTTCACCGTGCGTAAATTCAGCCTGGGTACAGAGGTCCAGGCAGACCGTGATCAACTATATAATAGAGATTGATGATATTGGAACCAACTATTTTGTTTATGACCATCTCCTGCATAAGTAAAACCCTCGTCAAATGTGATTTTGGCGAGGGTTTTACCTTTAACGGGCGGAAAATTAATCCCGTTCAAATACCACACCCAGTGCTTCTTTGGGATTATCGGCGAGCATGTAGTAGGCAGTCCGGCAATCGGCGGGATTGGCGACAGGGTCTTGACTGGTGCTTCAAACCCGTCTATTTCCTATTTTTTAACATTGAGATAAAGTAGTCAACATTGCTTTGATATTTATTTTTTGAACCTGGATAAACCAGATCAGATTCTATACCAAGCGTTGCCATTTTTTCTTTTAAAGCAACCCCAAACTGCACGTGATGCACTTTCCAACCACGAGCAGCCTGTCCTTCTGGCACAGGGTCTTCCGGTGACATTCCATAACTCATATAAATAGCGGGATCGTCCTTTGATACCAAATCAAGTGCCGAAATCTCGCTTACGCGATCCTGATATTCTTCCTGGGTCGTTGCGCCTAATGTCTGAAAAAAATCTCGATGGGATTCGTCGTACCCAGGAATATTCTTCTTCCACCAGGCAATGTCCATCGTGGTCTGACCGCCAGATGTGGCCACGGCCTGAAGTCTGGTAGATTCGCGTTCGATTGGATCATCGCTGTCTGGACGGGCCATATCTTCGTGAAAAGCAAGATACATGCAAATTTGTGCCCCAGCCGATCCGCCAAATGCACCGATCCAATTTTTATCGATATTCCATTCGGTAGCTTTGGAACGCAGAAGCTGAAGCGCTCGGCGACAATCGTAGTGCGCAGCAGGCAAAGGAGCCTGCTGGACATAACGATAGTTAAAAGCCGCGACAGAAATGCCCGCATCTAATAAAGCTTTCAATGTCTTATTATTAATCCCGTCCTTGCTGCCGTTTCTGAAACCGCCGCCGTGAATAAACACTGCAGCAGGAGTGGGTTCGTCTGATTGTGCCGAATAAAAATCAAATACGTTCCGCTCATGGGGGCCGTACTTGTAATTTTTAAAAGCGTGGCGTCTCATATTCGATCTCCTCTATGGTTCTAACAGAGATTTTATTTTAAAAGATTACACCCATTCAAAGACCACACCCAACACTTCTCTCGGATTATCGGCGAGCATGTCGTAGGTGGCCTGGCAATCGGCGGGATTGGCGACATGGGTAATCAAATCTTCAATGGGCAACTTACCCGCAGCCATCAAACGCAAAATCAGCTCGCGATCTCTGCGCTTGCTCCACGGATAATAAATATGGTCATTATCCGGCGTTTTGGGCTGATGCGCGCCCAGAATTGTGATCTCGCGCAAATGCACCTCGGGCAAAAAACTCACCTCCACCGTACCCCGCGGAGACCCCAGCGCGACCAGACGACCACCCAACCGCGGCAAAGTCAACCCCATGGGATAAACCGCAGGAATACCCGTCGCTTCAATGACCAGATCGACCCCATCTCCCACACAATGCTGGCGCACCACCTCGGCGACATCCCCTTCCGCATTGGGATTGATACAAACATCTACGCCCCGATCTCTCGCTTTACCCAACCGAAAATCATCCAAATCAATCGCAATAACCGGGAACGCGCCAGCCAACCGCGCAAAGGTCGCTGCCAATTGCCCCACAATACCCATACCAGTAATTGCAACAACCTCGCCCAATTCCGGCCGTCCAACCCGATGCCCGTGCATGGCAATAGCACACATAACCATAAAAGCCGCGGATTTGGGCGAAACACCTTCGGGCACCCTGAAAAAATTCCCACTCATAACCGCGTGGCTTGCGTGATTACCCTGCGCGGCAATGCGATCACCTGGTTCTATCCCCTTTACATCTTTGCCCACCTCGAGCACCACACCCGTATTGCAATATCCCGTTGGCCGAGGAAATGTCCTCGCACGCGACGGTTCTCCCCCCTGTGCATAATTGTAAATTTCCGTACCAACACTCACGGCGGTATAATCATTCTGCACCAAAATGCCATTGTCTGGCATAAGCGGAAGTTCAAAATCCTCTAATTCAATTCGTCGGACATCTGTGCATATTAATCTTTGTGCTTTCACGACTATCTCCTTCTATGGAGGATCCACGGGAACCTTCTGACTTTTTTTAATCAGCGGATCGTACTCAAATCCCTTTGTTCCCTTTTTAAATTCCGCACGGGCTGCTTGTAACAGCTTTTTGTCCAAAACCAGATCAATAGCCGATCCGGCAAACACCTTGGCCGTTTGCAAAACCGCGCGCTCGGCATAAGGCATGATCGCCTGTGCGGTCATATCGCGGTGATGGCCCGGCGTATCCTTGGTATAACACACCATCTGAAACCGACCCATAGGTGCCAGCCACGACACATTGTCTTCATCCGAAGACCCGCGCCCCTGTGACCCCTTCCCCTTTTTGATCTTTCCGTCAAATTCACCTTTGTATCCCAATTCCTTTACGCGTTCCTTATCTTTTTTAGAAGCACGCGGCGGACCGAATAATTTGAGATTTTGACGCACAGTTTTGCACATCACATCATTTGGCAAACGCGGGTACACAGCAGTAATCCGATGCCATTTCATAGTCGTTTCCGTAGCCATCGCCGCACCCTTGGCGCATTTGGTCAATCGCTTGCGTATTTCGTTGACCTGTGCGCGATCCTTCCCCCGCACATAATACCACACCTTCGCATAGGCAGGAACCACATTGGGCGCATCTCCACCATCCTGAATCACACAGTGAATACGCACATTTTCGGGAACGTGTTCTCGTAAATAATTCGCCGCGACATCCATCAACATCACCCCATCCAATGCACTGCGCCCATTGTGAGCACTCGCGCCGTGAGACGTCTTGCCAAAAAACTCATACACCAGCGAATCCAGTGACGAGCCGCCATAATTGCTGACACCCGTACTCGATCCCGGATGCCATGCCAGCACCGCATCCAAATCTCGAAACGCGCCATCGCGGGCCATATACACCTTCCCCGCCAGGGTTTCTTCGGCCGGACAGCTCAAATTTTCCAATACTGTTTTTGCAGCAACCGCACCTGCGGCCGGGGCAACGCCCAAAAGATTATGACCTCAGCCGTGACCCCAGGTACCCTCCTCGGCACCGCAATTGGGCAATGCATCGTATTCCCCCAACATGCCAATAGTGGGTTTGCCCGTGCCCCATGTGGCGCGAAAAGCCGTTGGGATATTCTTGAACGGAAATTCAATTTGAAATCCGTTTTCCTCCAAATACGCCGCCAATGCCTTCGACGACTCGTATTCCTGAAACGGCCGCTCTGCCCAGCCGTGAATACTCCGCGACAACTTAAACGCCCGCCGCGACTGAGATTTCACAGCCTGATCCACCTGCAATTTTTTCGTTTTTGCATCCATTTTCATCCTCTCTCTAATGACGGTCCATTGTAGATCATAATAAATGGACAATGTGGGGAATGCCGTCACATCCCCCACACCTCAATCTCGACCCCGCTACTTGATGTCCGACGCTCGTGGAATACTTTGTCCGCCCAACGTCT
>JAGWBW010000038.1:18651-22484 GCA_021295695.1 Candidatus Latescibacterota bacterium | reverse complement strand
ATGTACTCGGCGGTCTGATCCAGGCCATCGGCAATGGTCTGATCCAGACTCTTGTGGAGAAGTTTGCACTCAATCACAACCTTGCGCGTCTGATCGCCCTGCGGCCAGACGATCAGCAAATCCGTACGCATTCGCCCCAAACCATACTCTCGTTCAATGCGTCCACCACTGTTGACAATGCGCTGGAGAAATGCCTGGAGCAAAAGTTGCGGCCCTGCCTCTTGATATTGGAATCTCGCTACCCAGTGCTCTGAGTGCTCGCGGAAGAAGGTCTGAAACGCGGTCATTAATTTCACCACATTCAAACTGCCATCGGCATTGACATACCATGCTGTGTCC
Organism: Candidatus Latescibacterota bacterium; assembly: GCA_021295695.1. Taxonomy (GTDB): domain Bacteria; phylum Latescibacterota; class UBA2968; order UBA2968; family UBA2968; genus VXRD01. Next base: position 22,145 of record JAGWBW010000038.1, on the reverse strand, counting down.
TCGTTGATCCCGACCTGAGCTGCGTAGGTCAATTCGCGCGGGACGATTTCTGCATAGATCGGATTGGCAATACGGAGTGGATCTTCGGATGCGATCAAACCCAGGTCGCGGACGTATTCGAGATCGCGAGTGGAAAAGTCGCTGTCCTCTCCACCACTCAGCAACGGTTCAATCACGCGCTGCACGCGCTTCTCCTGCAACTTGTCGGCTAACTGGTCAAGGTGTATCTCCCGGCGCAAAATGAGTTGCTCCCGTGCGTCGCATATCGCCTCGGCTGTGATGGGTTGACTGCGATCTCGCCCGTTCTTGTTCTTAAAGCAAGCTTCATAAGCCAATGCGTTCACCAGCCACGGTTGTCCCCGGGTCTGCGTCCAGATCGTCTCCAGTGCCTCGGCTGTGAATGCCTGCCCTGTTTCTGCTGTGTGCTGTGCGATTAGATCGAATACCTCGTCCTGTGAGAAGTCCCCCAGGCGCAGGGACTCGGCGCGAATGTTGAACGCACTGCCACCGGCAATGATCGCATTCTCTGCCGTTGATTGGATGCGGTAATCGCGCACATCGCGCACCCCACACAGCACCACACTCTGCGGAAAACCCTCCGGGCGACGGTCATAGCCAGCCCGCAACTGCCTCAGCACGGATAGCAGAGAATCGCCGATCAGAGAATCAATCTCGTCAATGAGCAGCACCAATGGCTTTGGGGCAGCCTGTGCCCAGCGCGTCAACGCCTCGCGTAGCGCAACGTGAGGCCCGTATTTCGCCAGGATGTCGAACCAGATCTCGTCCAAAAATTCGTCACCTTCTGAACGCGCCCGAGATGCCAACTCACCCAGAACAGTGCGCGTCACCAGTTCCACATCTTCGCGCGCGGCCTGTCCACCTTCAACATTGACGTACACGCAGCGGTAGGTATCCTCGGCGTTGAGCAAATCGCGCAGAGCCAACAAGGCAGAAGTCTTTCCCGTCTGCCGAGGCGCGTGCAAGACAAAGTATTTCTCGTCTCGGATGAGTGCGAACACCTCGTCCATATTTAAGCGTTCCAGAGGCGGGATGCAGTAGTGCCTTTCGGGCTTGATGGGACCAGCAGTATTGAAAAAGCGCATGATGTAAGTATCCTCTTCACAGCCTGAACGATCGTTGATACCTTATTCCTTTACCGCATTCACAATTCGCGCAATCACCTCATTCTGGCTCCCGACCTTATCCTGCTCTTCTCTGAACTGATCCCAAAGTCCTGGATTTTGCGCGATAACCAGACCCAATCTCGGACACATCCAGATATGCTTCGCACCTGCGCCCGATGCAGCAAAGGAATCTCTCGGCGCATCTGCCCACTGCTTCCCGCGATCGTTACACCAGAATCCGTGCCCGTATTTCCAGTTCTCTTCGGGTTCATTTTCCAAAATAAAATCATTCGTCACCGTTGCCTCTTTTAAATAACGCTCGGGCGCAACCTGAACCCCATTCCAATTGCCGTAATTTGCCCACAAGTGTCCCACCCGCAATTGATCTCGCAATGTGGTATGCACCTGCGTGTAATACCCAAAGATATTTAATCTCGCACTGGGCCACAGATCGAAATTGGAATGCGAATGCGTCCAGGTCCCGCCAATGGGATCGCGCAACTTTTCTCCGATCACCTTCCCACATCCCGGCGAACCCTCGGGATCATTTGCATCGTAACACCCGTAAATTTTAGCCATCGCATGGGTGAGAATATTCATCCCATACGTCTGATAGTGAAAAACCTCCCCCGGTTTCTCCCCCGGTTTCATATAGCCCGAAACATTGCATATCAAATGCCGAAACGTAATATCGCGATCTTTTTCAAACGCATACCGCCCGGGCTTTGGACCCTCCTGCTCCTCCACATCCATCATCTCTGGGTAATAATCCACGACTCTCTCATCCGGCGAAGCCAACTTCCCCTCCGCCACCACAATACCCAGAAGCGTCGAATAATACGACTTTGCAGCGGACGCCTGTGAGTGCGAAGAATCAGCCTCAACACCCTGCCGCCACTCCGCCGCGAGATACCCGTAACGCGCAATCCCCACCTGAAAGGACCTGTCACCCGCCACCTCGCGCAACCACCTCTGCACCCGCGCGAGTTTCTCCGCGTCAAACCCGAGATCACCAGGCGGTCTCGTCTCCCATTCTGCTCCTGGGAATGTCATGTTTTTCCCTCATTTGTTAGTGGTCACTTTCATAACGCAACGCCCTCTTTGCGTATATTCCGAAGTAGCGGGCCTTGTTTGTTTTTATAGCGATAGAGATCCATGAACACACAACTGATCACTACTTCATATTCCAAACAAAGATCGGACACAATCCCACTGGTTCGTCTGATTTCCTCAACAGCATCTACAGATCCGTGTAATACAACAAGCACATCGATATCTGAATCGGATTCTGCATCGCCGCGGGCGCGCGAACCAAATAACACCATGTGCGCCAGCCGATAACCATAAAATATCTCAAATCGATGGCGCAATATCTCGAGAACAGATTTTATTTTTTCATTCATATCTCAATCACTCCATCGGTCATACCTATCTGCCGCCCATCCATACATTTGTTCATTGACCAACTCTGAACCCATCTTCTCGTTTCACGCCCTCTTCAATCACATCAGCCTCGAGGTCAAACCCCGTACCCGGCGTATCTGGCACCATCAAACATCCATCCTGCATCGCCCAGCCATCCAGCACAACCCCCGGCATATCTGCGGGGGCGGCTTCTTGAAGCGAAAAATGGGGGACTGAAGCGGCAAAATGCGCGTGGGCATAGCGCTCGATCAAGCTACCCCAGCAATGAGGCGCACACTGGCCGCCCCACGGTTCGATCATCGCGGCAGTCTCGCGCCACCACGTAAGCCCCTTAGCGCGAAAATCGTGTTGTACCACATCGATCCATCCCCTTTTGACCATATCAAAATAACTGGGAGGCGGAGGCCCCGATTCTCCATCAGCTACGAGGGTATCGTATCCTTTTTCAATGATAAATTGCTTAAAATCTTCGTTAAAAGCGCCATCTTCGGGAAAAGGTTCTTCAAACCAGTAAATCCCCACATCTTCACAGCGATCGAGAATGTCCTTAGCAATATTGAGCGTCGTGCCATTATTTGCATCAACGAGTATTTTTGCCTCTTCACCAGCGGCTTCCCGAACACTGTGAATAACCAGAACATCTCGATCCGTACCCTCTGTAACGGGCATCCATCGCGCGCCGCGACCAATTTTAATTTTAAAATTTTTATATCCGTAATCGTGCCCTGTCTTAACTTCTTCCCGAAATATCTCCACGGCCTCTTCGTCCGAGGCATCCAGATCGTCTATATAAACCGAGCCATCGTACAACTCGACCGCCCGAGACCCCCGAGCACCCAGAAGTTTGTACAATGGCTGGCCCGATAATTTGGCCCCCAAATCCCACAGAGGCAAATCAATCGCCGTTCCAGCTTCGTTTGATCCCCCCGGCAATTGGAACACATC
>JAGWBW010000038.1:0-18590 GCA_021295695.1 Candidatus Latescibacterota bacterium | reverse complement strand
GTATGAATGCGAACCACGGGATCCGTCACCATATCCCCGTGAACGCCAATACGCGCATTGCGTCCGATCAAGCGGGGACGCTTAAATTTCATAACCACTTTTTCAATCCGAACAATTTTTTCACCGTGTAAATTTGGCATAAAAAACTCCTATTTTTAAGAAAATGTCGCACGGGTAAGAAACACCCTGCCTAAATTAGACTGCCTATAATATAATGTCAATCGCCAAAGAACCCCACTCCGCACCTCCAACGGGCGGGCACGGGGGCACCATCCCCATTTTTTACTCTTGACGACCGCCACAAGATATAGTATTATAGCGACATATAACAACCTTCCCCTCCACAAAATGTAGTCCCCCAAATCTCCCCAGATTGCTGTGTGTAAATGCGGTCCAAAAGTGCATCCCCTATTTTTTTTATCGGGTTTTGACACACTGGGATCTCGATTTGCATTACCATATCCCTTTGTTTTTTCGCGTCTTATGATCTTAGAAGAATTCGAGTAGGAGGTTTTCATTGCACCTGACTCGTTTGCAAGCACTGGGTTTTAAGTCCTTTGCTCAAAAGCTCGACATGCCCTTCCAAAAAGGCATTACATGTGTTGTGGGGCCAAATGGTTGCGGCAAGTCCAATGTGGTTGATGCGCTGCGCTGGGCGTTGGGTGAACAGCGCCCCCGATCTTTGCGCAGCGGCAGTATGGGAGATGTGATTTTTTCCGGTACGCGCTCGCGCAAACCCCTCGGTATGTCCGAAGTATCGCTCACACTCGATAATTCCCAAAAAATTTTGCCCACCGAATTTTCCGAAGTCACCATCACCCGCCGTTTGTTCCGGTCCGGCGAAAGCGACTACCTGCTCAATAAAATTCCGTGCCGCCTGAAAGACATCCAAAACTTGCTGATGGATACCGGACTGGGCACGCAGTCTTCTTATGTTATTGAACAGGGGATGGTGGATGAGATCATCAGCGACAATGCCGAAGAACGCCGCCGATGCTTTGAAGAAGCCGCCGGTGTGACGCGGTATAAAATCCGACGACGATCTGCGTGGAATCGGCTCATTGCCGTGCGACAAGACCTGCAGAGAATGGAAGACTGGCTCGGAGAAATCCAACGCCAGGTCGCATCGCTACAGCGGCAAGAGCGCAAAGCCAGGCTCTATAAAACACTATCTGATGAATTGCGCGACCTCGAAATCAAACTGGCGCGATTCCAATACTTCGACCTGGCCGACCAGTCTGGGCCAATGCGCGAAGAAATGATCTTCCTCAAAGAAGACATCGAAATTTCAGAAACCAACATAACCACCCTCGAAGCCCAACTCGAAGAAATGCGCGTCGAACTAACCGATCAGGACCGCGCACTGGCCGAGGTCAATATCGAGCTATCGCAACACATCGAGCGCGTACACAGCAAAGACAGCGAAATACTCGTTGCACGCGAAGAGGTCCGCAGCATTCAGGCATTTTTAGAACGCGCCGGACATCAGCAAAAATCGTTCAAAACGCGTCTCGACAGCGCCCAAAAAGGCCAAAAAGCCGCAGAACAAGACAAGCGTGAAGCCGCTAAAAAACTCGAAATAGCAGAAGCGAGGCTCGAAGCGGAAACCGCCAAACTCGAAGCGGAAATCCAGGATCTGGACACACAGCGCACACAAGTCGATGCCCAAAAATCTCAGTTGATGAACCAGTTGCGCCAAAGCAGCGATCAGGGCAAGGGCCTCGAGCGCCTGCAGGCCGAGCGCGAGGGTATCGTACAGCGACAGACGCGTTTAACCCAGGATATTGAACGCGTGGCTGCGCGCCGTCAGGAGGCCGACGAAATTGCCAATCAGTCCGCAGAACAAATCGCCGCAGTCGAAGGTCGAATTGCCCAACGCACAGAAGAGCGACAGCAACAGATCGCGGGGCGAGATCGCTGTATTGCCCAGCGAGACGAACAAGTCGAATCGCGCAACCGCTTGCGCGCAAATATCGAAGCCGATCAGGCCCGAGTCGCCCTCCTCCAAAAACTGAGAGAAGGCTTTGAAGGCTATTCCAAAGGCGTGCGCGCCCTGGCCGTAGATTCGCCTTTTTCCAATCGCATACAGGGCGTTGTCGCCGACATGGTCGATGTCAATCCCGAATATGTCACCGCCATTGAAGCCGCGCTGGGACGGGCACTGGAATGCTTGATCGTACGCAATACCGACGACGCACGTTGGGCCATTGATTTCCTCAGACAAGGAGAGCACGGCGCTGCCGCATTTTTGCCCCTCGAACGCATTATCTCCACCAATGGCACACCTTGCGAAGTCCCCAAAGGAGAAGGGATTGTCGGACTGGCAAGCAATCTGTTAAACCCACAGCGCGATGCACACGGTGCCGTATCTGCGCTGTTGCGCCACACCTTAATTGTAAGTGATGCACAAACCGCGCTTGTTCACAGTGGGGCCATGCATGCCAAAGGCGTTGACATTGTAACACTCAGCGGCGAGGTTTTTTCCGCCGATGGCACGGTATATGGCGGCGCAGATGCAACCTCAGAAACGGGCCTCATCGGCCGCCAGCAACAAATTGCCGACCTCCAGTCGGCTATAAAATCCGCCCAAGCCAAGCTCAAAACGCGCGAAACACAAGTGGCACACACGCTCAAAACACTCGACAAACACCTCGCGCAAATTGAGGCATGCGATAACGCATTGGCCGATTTGCACAACCGCCGCGCGGGCCTTCAAAGAGACCGGCAAAATGCCGAAACAGAAGCCAAACGCCAGGCTCGGGCAGTGACAGAACTCGACCAGGAGACCGCACAACTTGCCGAGCGCGAAAGCGAATTGATGCATTTGATTGCACAGGCACAGGAGGAACAAACAAAGCTCGATGCCAAACGCGAGACCCTCGAAGATATAGTTCGCCGTGCGGATGAAGACTTGCGGAAAAAAGAACACCAACGGCGCGTACTTCAAGATGGCGTCGCCGCTGTGCGCGTGGAAATCGCTTCTTTGAAAGAACGCATCGAAAGCCTCGCACATGAAGCCGTGCGCCAGGGGCGAGAGCACGAAGCCATTTCCCGCGAAATCGAGCGATTGTCCGCCGAGGCCGATGAGAGCCAAAACCGCAAACGGGAACGCGAAGAAAGTATCGGGACAGCGTCTGGCGAACTCGAAGTCCTGCACAAGCAACAATCCCGCATTGAGCACAAGCGCGATGCACAAGCACGCAGACAGCACGAAATCGTGATGGCGGCGCGTGCCATTGAAGAAAAATTGCGCGAAAAGAACCGCCGCACAACACAACACCGCGAGCGTTTAAGCGAACTTCAGGTCGCCATGGCGCACATCAAAGAGCGCGGCGAAGGGATTATCGAACGCCTCAAACGCGATTACGAAGTCGATATTGCCGAAAAGGGGCGTTTTCAAGATCCCGAATTTAACGCGGATATGGCCGAAAAAAAGACCCACGAACTGCAAGAACGTATGCGGCGCATGGGATCTGTCAACCTGGCAGCACTCGAAGAGTACGAAGTTCAAAAAGAACGTCTTGAATTTCTCACGCAACAGCGCGACGACCTTTTGGAGGCCGAAGAAATTGTCAAGCGCACCATTACGCGCATCGATCGCACAGCGCGCCAGCGCTTTCTCAATACCTTCGGTAGCATTCGAGAAAATTTCCAGAACACATTCCAAGAATTTTTTGAAGGCGGCGAAGCCGATCTGACTATGCCCCCCGAAGAAGATCCCCTCGAAGCACCCATCATCATCACAGCCCGGCCCTGGGGCAAACGCCTTCAAAGCATTAACCTGCTTTCGGGTGGCGAACGCGCGCTGACGGCCATTGCCCTTCTCTTTGCAATTTACCTGGTCAAACCCAGTCCCTTTTGCGTCCTCGACGAAGTTGATGCGCCCCTCGATGATGCCAATATCGCGCGCTTTGTCAAAGTCATCAAAAAATTCTCCGAACAGTCTCAGTTCATCGTTGTCACCCACAACAAAGGGACGATGGAATCTGGCGAAACCCTGCACGGCGTGACCATGGAAGAACCTGGCGTCTCCAGACTCGTTTCCGTCAAAATGTCCAACAATAGCGAAAACCAGGTCGATGATGTCGCCTCGTTCCCCGAAGCCGTGGCACAACCCGCAGATGACGATTGACTCCCCACCTCAAACAATGTACAAAGGGCGGCGGTTTATACCGTCGCCCTTTTATTTTTTTTGCAATCGTGTATATTATGAAGCAGATAGCCATACCTATTTCCTATCTGGAGAATTGCATGCAAAAACATGTACAGATGACATATCTCGCCTCCCTGATTCTGATTCTATTTTTTGCGTGTGGCCCACAGCCCGCCGAGATCAAAATTGCGACTTATAATATCTATTGGCTCGACGATGGTATTTCCAATGCTCGACAGGAACGCCTGCAAACAGTTATAGACAAACTCGATGCGGACATCATCGGCTTTCAGGAAATCCAATCAAAATCCGCGCTCGAGCGCATTTTGCCCGACAACTATACCATTGGCATGATCGATGATCCCGAAGAACTCCAGGAACTCGCCATAGCCGTGCGCGAGCCATTTGAAATTACCGATTTCAAAATGGTCTTTCCAGAAAAAGTACACGACCAGGCATTTCCCCGAAAACGCGATCTCCTCCAGGCTTATGTCGAGGGATATGGACGCCGCTTAATTATTCTGGTTCACCACGCCAAATCGCGATCGGGTGGACGCGACAAAACCAACCCGCGCCGGGAAGCCAGCGCGACCATGACCATGCGCTATCTCACCAGCCGCGTGAAATACGACCACATCGTATTGCTCGGCGATTTCAACGACAACCCAGACGACCGCTCGCTCAATATTCTCGAATACGGCAATCCCGACGCACTTCCCGGAATTGACCAGGTGCCCGATGCGTTTCTCTACAACACATCCGAAGCTATGTTGGATTCGAACTATTGTTCTTATGGATACAACTATCTATACGACAAACTCGAAAGCGATACCTTCGATCCCATGGTCTCGGGCGCCCGCGCAGAGAACAACAAATGGCGGGGAAAACCCCACAATTTTGCACAAGACGTCAAAGTCAAAGCAATCCTTTTTGACCAAATCCTCGTATCCCAAAACCTGAAGGACCATGTCCACTCATCCGGTGTTTTCACCCACGCCGAAGCCGTAAGGGGTACCCGCTCGCGCATCAGCTTCTCCGGCGACGAAATCGTCTATACCACACGCGGCGACTTTGCTTCGGATCACATACCCGTATGGACAATCTTGAAATTCTAATGGTATCATAATGCCCGATCTCTTCGACACCTTGCAACGCCCCATTCGCGACCTGCGTATTTCGGTCACAGACAAATGCAATTTCCGCTGTCCCTATTGCATGCCTGCCGAAATCTTTGGCGAAAAGTACGAATTTCTTCCCAAAGCAGAAATCCTCACCTTTGAAGAAATCACCCGCCTCGCCAGAATTTTCGTCGAACTCGGCGTCACCAAAATCCGCGTCACCGGCGGTGAGCCTCTCCTGCGCCGAGACCTCGAAACCCTCATCGCCAAACTATCGCAGATCTCTGGCGTTCAAGACCTCACCCTCACCACCAACGGCTATCTCCTTGCCGACAAAGCGCAAAGCCTCAAAGACGCTGGTCTGCACCGGCTCACCGTGAGCCTCGATGCGATTGACGACCAGACATTTAATCGCATGAGCGGTCGCACCCATGGCAGCGAGCGCGTCCTCAAAGGCATCCGCGCTGCTGAAAAGGCGGGATTTCAGGCCACAAAAATCAACGCAGTCGTCCAGAAAGGCATCAACGATCACCTCGTTATCGACCTCGCGCAACACTTCCACAACACGGGACACATCCTGCGATTCATTGAGTTTATGGACGTTGGCAATCGCAACAACTGGAACCTGGATCAGGTCGTGCCCGCCACAGAAATTATCGACCGCATTCACACCGTCTTACCTCTCGAACCTCTCGACCCCAACTACACAGGCGAAGTCGCAAAACGCTATCGCTATCTCGACGGCGGCGGCGAAATTGGCATCATCGCCTCTGTCACGCAGCCCTTTTGCGGCGACTGTACGCGCGCGCGCTTATCCACCGACGGCAAACTCTATACCTGTCTCTTCGCCTCAGAAGGAACAGACCTGCGCGATGCCCTGCGACAAGGCGCGTCCAATACGGGCCTCCGCGACCGGATCACCCAGATATGGCACCGCCGCACAGACCGCTACTCCGAAATTCGCGCTGAACACACCCCTGCAACGCGCAAAATCGAAATGTATCAAATTGGGGGATAATACCTCTCACCTCTTACCTTTTACCCTTGACAAATCTCCATAATACACTAAGTTTCACATTCGCTTTTTGATCATGTTCAATCTACAATCTCCGCCACAGGTGATATATTATGAACGCGAACTGGAAAGAAGAATTGCGCGATTTGATCCCGGAAGATCTAAGTGCTGAAATCGATACATTTGAAGCGCAGATCGAACAAAAAAAACAGGGACAAATTGACGACCGCGTCTTTGCAGAGACCCGTCTTCGCCGCGGTGTTTACGGCCAGCGCTACGACAATGGGCAACGCTTTGACGGCCAGGTAACGAAACCACTCCAATACCCCAGCGGCGACCTTCTCAAAGGTCCAGATACGGTCTGGGATGCGCCGGGTATGCAGCGCATCAAAATCCCTTATGGCGGCCTGACCACCGATCAAATGGAGGTATTGGCCGACATAGCCGAAGAATATTCTGAAGGCATATTGCACATCACCACGCGCCAGGATATTCAAATTCACTACGTACACATCGAAGACACCCCCGACCTCATGCGTCGCCTCGCCGCCGTGGGCATTACCACCCGTGAAGCCTGTGGAAACTCCATCCGCAATGTCACGGCCTGTCCGCTCTCGGGCGTGTGTCACACTGAAACATTTGATGTCACGCCGTATTCTCATGCTCTTGCCCAATTCCTTCTCGGGCATCCCGACTGCCAGGACTTTGGTCGCAAATTCAAAATTGCCTTTTCCGGGTGCGCCCAAGAAGCATGCGGTTTGACCAGCATGCACGACATGGGCATGATCGCGCGCATCAAAGACGGCAAACGCGGGTTCGAAACCTACGTCGGCGGCGGTTTGGGCGCCGTGCCCCATCAGGCCAAGCTCTACTCGGAATTTTTGCCTCCCGAAGAGCTTTTGCCCACAGCGCAGGCAATATGCCGCGTTTTTGCTCGCCTGGGCGAAAAAACTAATCGCGCCCGTGCACGCATAAAATTCCTCGTCGCCAAGCTCGGCATCGAAGAATTTATTCGCTTGGTCGAAGAAGAACGCAAAATCCTGCCCGACGACCCTGCGTGGACAGCCTATCTCGACGACCTGGATAACTACGTTGAAGAACCCCTCAAAATCGCTGCTCCCCTCAATGGGGTAGCGCGTCCCAAAGCATTTGACACCTGGGCAGAAACCAACATCTACAAACAGCGGCAAGAAGGCTATGTGGTCGCAACAATATGCCTGCCTCTGGGAGATATCACATCCGACCAGATGCGAAACCTGGCTGATATCGCGCGCAAATACGTCAAAGACACCATTCGCGCCACCGTCGAGCAAAACATCATCCTGCGATGGGTCAGCGAATCCGATGTCGTTTCACTCTACAATGACCTTTGTGAACTGGAATTAGCCGAACCCGGGGCTGGCACCATCGTCGATGTCACGGCCTGCCCGGGCACCGACACCTGCAAATTGGGCATTTCCTCGTCGCGCGGTCTCGCAGCGGAGTTGAGAACGCAATTGGCGCAACAGAACCTCCAACTCGCCGATGCCATCAAAAACTTCCGCATCAAAATCAGCGGGTGTTTTAACTCATGTGGTCAACACCACGTAGCCGATCTCGGTTTTTACGGCAACAGCCGAAAAATCAATGGCTATACCGTGCCGCATTTCCAGGTCGTACTCGGCGGACAATGGACCGAAAATGCGGCCTCTTACGGCCTGGCTATGGGCGCTATCCCCTCTAAAAATATTCCGGCCGTCATTGAACGCATTACCGACAATTACGTCGAAAACCGCGAAAAAGACGAAAGCTTCCAGGCCTATATTCAGCGCATCGGAAAAAAGGACGTCAAAGAACTGCTTCAAGGACTCACGCAAGTTCCCGCACATGAAATCGACGCCTCCTACTATACGGACTGGGGTGACATACGCGAATTTACCATCGGCGATATGGGCAAAGGCGAATGCGCTGGCGAGGTGGTTTCACTGGTGCAATTTGAACTGTCTGGGTGCGAAACCGAATCCTTTGAATCGCAAATTCATCTGGAGGAAGACGACTATGAAGCCGCGTACAAAACGGCTTTCAACGCCATGTTGCACGCCGCCAAAGCACTGGTCAAAACGCAATTTCTCGATGTGCCCGAAGATGCCGATGCCATTGTCGAAGAATTTCGCACGCGCTTTTGCGATACCGAGTTGTTCTACAACCAGTTTGCTGGCGCAAAATTTGCCAATTATCTCTTCCGCGTTCACGAAGAAGAAGTCGCCGAATACACCCGCGACATTGCCCATCAGGTCGTTGAAGAAGCACAACTCTTCATCGAAGAAGCCTATGCCTGTTATGGTCAAATGAATGTGGTGTAATTAGCTTCCTGTTTCCATATTAACGAGTCATTTATGCCAACCCATAAAATCAGTGTCAAATTTTATCTCGATCAAGGGCACAATATCGCGCCTGAAACATGGTTCAAAACCTTTAACAACTGGATTTCTGCACACAATGGGGCAGATGTGCTACTCGATGTAGCCGATTACAGTCACGTACCCAATGGTCCTGTGACCCTGCTTCTCGGTCACGAATACGACATCAGTATTGATGACACAGACGCAAAACGCGGCCTGCTCTACAACCGCAAGCAACCCAACGGAGGTGGTTTCGCACAGCAATTATCTGCTGCGGTTCGCGCGACCTGTGAAACCTGTCGGCGTCTTGAAACAGAAGAAGCGGTCGTGTTCCGAGGAAATGAACTCAGGCTCATCCTCAACGACCGCCTCAATGCTCCCAATACAGAAAACACGCACAATGCCATAAAGGCCGACCTTCAGGTTCTGTTGCAACAGCTTTATAACGATTCAGAGGTGATTGCCGAACGCAGAAAAGATACGGGACAACGATTCACTCTCGACATTCGCGCCGAGGGCGACTGGTCCGTTGCAAAACTCCTCGAGAATCTGTCCTAAAAGTAAATTTTCTTCTTTTGTGGACCTGCAATCATAATTTTAACTTACAATACTTGACAAAGCTAACCAAATAAGTATATTTGGCAAAGCCAACGCCGGATGAGTTGGAACAATAGCAAAGGAAAGGAAAAATAAAAATGGCCTATATTATCGCCGAGCCATGCATTGATGTTATGGACAAGGCCTGTGTGGAAGTTTGTCCGGTAGATTGCATCTACGAACCCGACGCAACCGATTTGCCGGAAGATGAACGCCTCAATATGCTCTATATTCATCCCGAAGAATGCATCGACTGCGGAGCCTGTGAACCCGAATGTCCAGTTGAAGCGATCTTCGCCGAAGAAGACACGCCCGACGAATGGATGGAGTACATCGAAATCAATGCAGTCGCCTTTGAATAGCGTCTAACAAAACAACCGGTTTTCAAATGCCAGGGCCGGATCGCGGTTCTGGCATTTTCGCGCCATGTGATTAAGGAACATACTTTATGGCATATCCTCGCAAGCACGGACTCTACAATCCCAAATACGAACGCGACGCCTGTGGCATTGGATTTGTCGTGAATATCAAAGGCGAAAAATCCAACCAGATCGTCAAAATGGCTCTCGAATCCCTCGTTTGTCTCGACCACCGGGGCGCGCGCGGTGCCGAAGACAACACGGGCGACGGCGCTGGTGTTTTGATGCAAATTCCACATCGGTTCTTTGAACACGCCTGCAAGGGAGTTGGCATTGACCTGCCAGACCCCGGTCATTACGGTGTCGGCATGGTTTTTATGACGGATGACGAAGATCGCTCCATCCGTCAAAAGACGCGTCAAATCATTGAGGATATTGTCCGGGAAGAGGGGCAGGAAGTCCTCGGCTGGCGCAAAGTGCCTACCGACAACTTCTATCTGGGCCTCACCTCCAGATCCTGTGAACCCGTTGTGTGGCAAATTTTTATCGGTCGCAGTGCCGACTTGTCCGACTCCATGGCATTTGAACGCAAACTCTATGTCATTCGCAAGCGCGCCACCAATACTATCCGCTATGCCAGGCACGACGAAAATTTTTATATCCCCAGCTTGTCGTCGCGTACCATAGTGTACAAAGGCATGCTCACGCCCATGCAGGTGCCCGAATTTTATCCCGACCTGCAAGATCACCGCATGGAAGCCGCGATTGTCCTCGTGCATTCCCGGTTTTCCACCAACACCTTTCCCTCCTGGGAACGGTCGCACCCCTATCGCTACCTCATTCACAATGGTGAAATCAACACCCTGCGCGGGAATCAAAACTGGATGAAAACCCGACAGGCCATGCTGGCTTCAGAACTTTGGGGCGACGACATACAAAAAATATCTCCCATACTCTACGAAGACGGCTCGGATTCCGCAATCTTTGACAACTGTTTTGAATTTTTATCTCTATCTGGCCGCTCAATGGCGCACGCAGCCGTCATGATGATTCCCGAACCCTGGGAAAATCACGAGAGCATGAGTCCCGAAAGGCGCGCCTTCTACGAATACCATTCCTGCCTCATGGAACCCTGGGATGGTCCGGCTTCTATTGGCTTTACCGATGGCGAAGTCGTGGGTGCCTGCCTCGACCGCAATGGCTTGCGTCCCTCGCGTTATTACGTTACCAAAGACGACCTGCTCATCCTCAGTTCCGAGGCGGGTGTCTGCGAATTAGAACCCGAGCGCATCGCTTACAAAGGTCGATTGCAACCTGGGCGCATCCTCCTCGTCGATACAAAAAAAGGGCGCATCATTTCCGACGACGAAGTCAAACAGTCAATGGTCTCCGAGTATCCCTACCAGCAATGGCTCGACGACCATCTCATTTCACTCAAGAACCTGCCCGCAATCACACCCATTGCACCCCCTACAAATCACGCCGAAGTGCTCATGCGGCAACAGGCTTTTGGCTACACGTTTGAAGACCTCAAAATTTTTGTTGGTCCCATGTCCAAAATTGGGCGCGATCCCGTCGGATCAATGGGCAACGACGCGCCATTGGCGGTATTGTCCAACAAACCACACCTGCTCTACAACTACTTCAAACAACTCTTTGCCCAGGTGACCAACCCACCCCTCGATCCCCTCAAAGAAGAGGTCATCACCTCGGCTGACGCCACCATTGGTCCCGAGCGCAATCTGCTGATTCCCGAACCTGAAAGTTGCAGGCAAATCCATCTCGATACGCCCATTTTGACCAATGAAGAACTCGAACAATTACGCAACGTTGACCGCCCGGGTCTCAAAGCCACCACCATTCCCATGCTCTTCAATGTGGCCAATGGGGAAGCCGGCCTCGAAAAAGCCATGCACAAATTGTGTGCAGAAGCCGACAAAGCTATTGAAGACGGTTATACCATTCTCATTCTTTCAGATCGCGGTATCGACAAAGACCGCGCGCCCATCCCCGCGCTCCTGGCCATGAGCGGTCTTCACCACCACCTCATCCGAGAAGGCAAGCGCACCAAAGTCGGGATTGCCCTCGAAACAGGTGAACCCCGCGAAGTGCATCACTTCTGCTTGCTCATCGGCTACGGTGCTCAGGCGATCAATCCCTATATGGCTTATGAAAGCCTGGCCGACATGATCGCCGAAAAGCAATTGACCCACATCTCCTATCGCGATGCGGTCAAAGGATATGTCAAATCCGCAACCAAAGGCGTGGTCAAAGTCATGGCCAAAATGGGCATCTCCACCATCAAGTCGTATCGGGGCGCTCAAATTTTTGAAGCCGTTGGCATTTCAAAAAATATCATTGACCAATACTTTACCTGGACAGACTCCCGCATAGACGGCATTGGCCTCGATGTCATTGCCCGAGAAGCCCTGATGCGGCATCGCGATGCGTATCCTGAAATTTCAGTCAATGGCAGTACCCTCGACGTCGGCGGACATTTTCAGTGGCGGCAAGACGGGGAATATCACCTCTTTAATCCTCTTACGATTCACAAGCTCCAGCACGCCACGCGCACCAACGACTACGATGTGTACAAAGAATACGCTACCCTCATCAATCAACAGGCCAAAAACCTGGCGACTCTGCGCGGTCTCCTGGACTTCAACTGTACCAACGAACCCATTTCTATCGACGAAGTTGAACCCGTCGAAGCGATTACCAGACGCTTTAAGTCTGGCGCCATGTCCTACGGATCGATATCCAAAGAAGCGCACGAAGCACTCGCCATAGCAATGAATCGTCTCGGTGGCAAAAGCAATACCGGCGAAGGAGGGGAGGATCCGGCGCGTTATACCCTCGAACCCAATGGCGATTCCAAAAACAGTGCCATCAAACAAGTGGCTTCTGGACGCTTTGGCGTCACCAGCTATTATCTGGTCAATGCCAAAGAATTGCAGATTAAAATGGCGCAAGGTGCCAAGCCTGGCGAGGGCGGCGAATTGCCCGGCAATAAAGTGTACCCGTGGATTGCCACGGTTCGGCACTCCACACCGGGTGTAGAACTCATTTCACCCCCGCCGCATCACGATATTTACTCCATCGAAGATCTGGCACAACTCATTCACGATCTCAAAAATGCCAACCACCATGCCAGAATTAACGTCAAGCTCGTCGCAGAAATCAATGTTGGCATCGTCGCAGCGGGCGTGTCCAAGGGCCACGGCGATGTGGTACTCATCTCCGGACTTGACGGCGGTACCGGCGCATCGCCGCAAACCAGCATCAAACACGCCGGCCTACCCTGGGAACTCGGCGTTGCCGAAACCCATCAGACCCTCGTGCTCAACAATCTGAGATCGCGCATCGTAGTCGAAACCGACGGACAACTCAAAACCGGGCGCGATGTGATTATTGCAGCCCTGCTCGGTGCCGAAGAATTTGGATTTGCCACCACAGCACTCGTCGCCATGGGCTGCATCATGATGCGCGTTTGCCACCTCGATACCTGCCCTGTGGGTGTGGCCACGCAGCATCCCGAACTGCGCAAAAAATTTATGGGCGACCCCGACCAGGTCGTCAATTTCTTGCGTTTTATCGCACAGGACATGCGCGAAATAATGGCGCAACTCGGCGTGCGCACCATCGATGAACTCATCGGTCGCACCGACCTGCTCCACCAGGCAAAAACCGATCACTGGAAAGCGAAATACCTGGACCTATCCCCTATTCTCGAAAAGCCAGACGCCGATCCAGAAATCGGGCGTTATCGCCAGATCGAACAGGATCACGGTCTCGAAAACGCCATGGACAACCAGATCCTCCTCGAACTTTGCGAACCCGCCCTCAAGGATGGTAGCAAAGTACACGCGAAATTCGACATTAAAAATACCAACCGCGTGGTCGGCACCATCCTCGGCAGCGAAATCACGCGCCGGTTCGGACCCGATGGCCTGCCCGAAGACACCATTGACATCACCTTTGAGGGATCAGCCGGACAATCTTTTGCGGCCTTTACCCCGCCGGGCATTACCTTCCGCCTCGAAGGCGATGCCAATGACTACTTTGGCAAGGGATTGTGCGGCAGCAAACTAATTGTCTATCCGCGCAAGGGATCCACCTTCAAAGCCGAAGACAACATCATCATCGGCAACGTATCTTTCTACGGTGCGACCAATGGGCAAGCCTTCATTCGCGGTCAAGCGGGCGAACGCTTTTGCGTGCGCAATTCGGGCGTACGCGCAGTCGTCGAAGGCATTGGCGATCACGGATGTGAGTATATGACGGGTGGGATGGCTGTCATTTTGGGCAAAACCGGACGCAACTTTGCAGCCGGCATGTCCGGTGGCATAGCTTATGTACTCGACGAAGACGGCGATTTCCACATACGCTGCAATCCCGAACTCGTCGATCTCGAGCCCGTCCAAAACGAAGAAGACATTGAAGAACTCAAAAGCATGATCACCAAACACGCCGACTACACCGAGAGCAGTGTGGCGCAACACATCCTCGTCCATTGGGATGACATGTTGCCCAAATTTGTCAAAGTCTTCCCCAAACCCTACAAGCGCATTCTATCAGCTTATGAAACCGCGCAACAAGAGGGTTTGAAAGGCGAAGATGCATGGCTCGAAGCATTCCGCCGCGGCGTAGAAGTTGAAGCCTGAAAAAAGGAGTATTTATGGGAAAACCGACCGGATTCATGGAATTTCAGCGAGAACTTCCGGCCGATAGAGACCCCGCACAGCGTATCAAAGATTGGGAAGAATTTCACCACCATCACCCCGATGAAAAACTTCAGGAACAAGGTGCGCGATGTATGGACTGTGGCATACCCTTTTGCCATACCGGTGTGCGCCTGCCCGAATCTACACCCTTTCCTTCTGGTTGTCCCATCAACAATCTCATTCCCGAGTGGAATGACCTCGTGTATCGCGGCCTCTGGAAAGAAGCCCTCGAACGATTGCACAAAACCAACAACTTTCCCGAATTTACGGGTCGCGTCTGTCCAGCCCCCTGCGAGGGTTCCTGCGTGCTGGGCATGACAGACCCTGCCGTCACCATCAAAAACATCGAAGTTTCCATCATTGACAAAGGTTGGGAAGAGGGCTGGGTCACACCCGATATACCCGAAAAGCGCACGGGCAAGCGCGTGGCTGTCGTAGGCTCGGGTCCCGCAGGCCTCTCTTGCGCTGCACAACTCAACAAAGCCGGGCACAAAGTCACCGTGTACGAGCGTTCCGACCGCATTGGTGGATTGCTCATGTACGGTATTCCCAACATGAAACTCGACAAAAAAGAAGTTGTGCAACGCCGCATTGACCTCATGATAGAATCGGGCATCGAATTTATCACCAATACCGAAATTGGCAAAGACCTGCTGGCAAAAGATCTCCTCAATGAATACGACGCGGTCGTGCTCTGCATTGGCGCACTCAAACCCCGCGACCTGCCCATCAAAGGCCGCGAACTCAACGGCGTGCATCAGGCCATTGAGTATTTGCACAAAAACACAAAAAGCCTGCTCGACTCCAATCATGGAGACGGCAATTATATAAACGCCAAAGACAAACACGTTATCGTGCTCGGCGGAGGGGATACGGGAACCGACTGCGTGGGCACGGCAATGCGCCACGGTTGCAAAAGTCTGTACCAGTTCGACATTATTCCAGAACCGCCCAAAACGCGCACCGACAGCAACCCCTGGCCACAAATGCCACTCATTTTCAAAACCGATTATGGGCAGGAGGAAGCCGCCGCCATTTTTGGCAGAGATCCGCGCGAATACCTCATCAGCACCACGGAATTTGTCGGCGATAAAAACGGCACTCTCAAAGCGTTAAAAACCATGCAAGTGGAATGGGTACCCGCAGAAAATGGTGCGCCATTCCGCGAAGTGCCCGGCACGGAAAAAGAATGGCCCGCCGATCTCGTCTTCCTATCCATGGGTTGGCTCGGTCCCGAAGATACCATTCTGGAAGAACTCGAACTCGAACGCGACGAACGCTCCAATGCCAAAGCCATCGAAGGCGAGTTCACCACCAGAATCCCCGGTCTCTTTGTCGCAGGCGATGTACGCCGCGGCATGAGCCTCGTTGTCTTCGCCTTCGCAGAAGGTCGCGGTGCCGCCCGAGAAGCTGACCGCTACCTCATGGGATCGACCGATCTACCGTAACAAGGATCAGGATTTTCAGAGCCTGCACTGGAGAGATTCTATCCAGTGATAAAAACGAATCAGACCACACGGGAGGGCGCAGTTTGTACTGCGCCTTTTTTGTCTAAATGAAAGGCCATCATGCTTCGTTATTGCTTCATTCTATTTCTCAGCTTATTTACCGCGTTTAAATCCCATGCATTTGACGATAATACGCCAATGCGAGGGATTACGATCTCAACGCACGGGGGTGGGCGAGATTGGGCGAGTGACGAAATGGTTTCAACACTGCGAGATATTGAAATTCTGGGGGCAAACTGGGTTGCGACACATCCTTACGCAGGCATCTCGCAGGATGGCTCGGTCAGAGTGAGGCGGTTTGAAGGGGCCAGTGAGTTGGCTCCCGCGCACTGGACGCGACCAATTGTAGAAGCCCACAAACGGGGATTGAAAATTTGCATCAAGCCGCATCTGGCATACTGGCGGTCGGGATTTGAGTGGCGCGGCGAAATTGCGTTTCGCTCTGAGGAAGAATGGACGCGTTTCTGGGCAGATTATCGCGCCTGGATTTTGGCCGTGGTCGAAGCCTGCAAAGACGCCGATGCATTTGTCGTTGGGACAGAATTGGACAAAACCCTGCATCACGAAGCCGAATGGCGTGCCCTGATTGCAGATGTGCGAAAAGTATATAAAGGACGGATTACGTATGCGGCGAATTGGTCGGATTACAATCGCGTGCCATTCTGGGATGCCCTGGATGCGATCGGTATCCAGGGCTATTTCCCGATAGCAAAAAATCAAAACCCCACAGAGGCCGACCTCCGCACAGGATGGGACCGTCTGGTAAAAGAATTGCGAGCTTATGCCAAAAAGATAGATCGCAACATCGTATTTACCGAATTGGGATACAACCAATCTTATAAAGCAGCGTCAGAACCGTGGACATATCTCGTAGATGACGATGGCGCGCGCGTCTTACAGGAAATGTGCTGGCGCGTCGCGCTTGAAGCCATTGAAAACGAACCGCGGATCACAGGTACTCTGCTGTGGAAATGGTTTCCAAACCCGAGACCTTTTGGACGGGATTTTCAATTGGCGACATCGCGTATCATGCCTATCATTGCCGAGGCCTGGCAAGGTGAAGTCCCGGTTATCACATTTGACGAAGAGGCATACCAGCGGTGGCGTGAACAGCGTCGCCGAGGACGAGGCAGGCGATCTAATCAGAACTAACCATCACAGCCTTTTGGTCAGTTCGAGAAATGCCATCTTTGTCACCTCATCAATACCAATCTGGAACGGCCCAGGCCCCGCTTTGGTATAGGCATTCGCGCGGTCAACTTCGTACCCACCTTCGGGAATAAGCGCATCTGTCGGCATATAATTGCGCCCATCCTGACAATATCCCCAGGCAATGAGATCCGGATCATTGAGATAAGATCTCAACAAAGGAAGCCACTCGGCAACAACCTCGTTGCCAAGCCACGCAATAGTGTGTTCCCCCGTCAGGCGAATAAGCCCCACCGCCCAGGGTAAAAAACGCGCCGGCGGTATGCCAGACCCCAAACGCGCAACCCAGTACGCACCGAGATTTTGTTCTAGTTCTGTCTCACTTTTGGCAAGTGCTTCCCAATGATCAAGGGGCGGAATCGCATCACAATCGCGCGGAGCCAGTGCGAATCCCGATACGCAATTGAGATCCAATTCCAACAATTCACCGCCCGCATCCATCGCCGAGAGAACATCATTGGCGAGTTGAGACCCCGTCGCAACAACATCCTCTGGCGTAGATTTGCGAAATGAGTTCAGCTCCGCGAGGCGGCGCGGCCGGATATTGCCAGCAAGCCCTTGTATAAACTGGGCGTGGGTATTCGGGCCGAGGGATTCGATCAATCGATTGCGACATACGCCTGGGAAATCAGCAGAAATGCCATCCCATGCAAAACCGTAAACCATCACTGGATGGCATCCATAATTAAACAGCACACAACGACCGTCTTCTGCGACGAGGTTGAGCACCCAGAGATCTCGATTCATATATCCATCTGGATTCGGCCCCATCCCCATACTGCCATCGGCACCCCGTCTGCGCCTGTTAATCCCAATCTCCGACGTACCGCGATGCACGCAAACGGTAACCGGCTGCATATTCTCAATGGCTTCAATCACCATTTTCACCGTGCGAGACAGCAAATCAGTTTCATAAGCCTCGAGTTCTGCTGGTTTAGCCACAGTCGTTGCATATCCCTCGAACCCGGACATAGGACCGCTGTGCGTATGCGAAAAATTGACAATAATCGCTTCAAAAGGTATGCCGGTTATTGAAGCCAATTCGCAGCGCAAACGACTCGTCACATGCCATGTCATCCCGATCATATCAATCGAGATCCAAACCGTGCGATAACCCTTTTGATCTTCAATAACAACCGCCTGCGCCACCAGAGGATCAAGCACCTCAGCCCCGGGCGAAAACCGCGGACCTCGACCGCCCATTGGCAGCCCCAGCGGCGGCGTTGAATCAAACTGCGCCCAACCAGCTTTTGCCGTACGCATTGTGAACCTCTTTTTATGCAATGTCTGCGATGATTTTTCGCAGATAAGTCGCGTCTTCTTTTGCCCATTCTTCCAAATTGGGAGGCGATGTTTGCGCGTAACCGACTTGACGGATGATGGTTTCGTCAAATTTGTATTCGGTGTGGATGGACAATGGTCCATCAAATCCCATCTCGTGCAATAGCCCCAGGCAGCGATGCCAATCTACACATCCTTCTCCAGCTTTTGTAAAGCAAGGGCGATAGCGCGGTGTTTGTCCCTCC
>JAGWBW010000232.1 GCA_021295695.1 Candidatus Latescibacterota bacterium | reverse complement strand
AAGAAAATAAATTGTTAAACCCAAAAACGCTGCTAAATTGATTGATAATTTCTGTCCAATTTATAGGGGGTCAATACAACCGCAATATATTAAAGCAGCAGTTCCACCCATATTCCACTTACCATGAACAAATGGAATTTCTCTTTTTATAGACTTCCCTTCTTTATCTCCAAGCGAAAGTATTGTGTGTGGTAGTCGTAATGGGGTCTGCCCCTCACCCTTATCTGCAATATTTATACAGGGGAATAAATCCTTAGCAGGTTTGTGCCCCGTAATATATACTGATATATTCTTGGCTATTTCCCGTCTCTTTTCCTTTGACCATTCTTTGATCTGTCCTGCCAATTCACCTTTTGGATTCTCTTCAAAGAACTCGGCTACCGCTTCATTTACTCCTTTTGGTGCTGTCTCACTTTTTGGATCAATACCTCTTACAGCACATTCATTCATTAAAATAGCGTCCCGCGCGTTTGTGATTTTTTCTACTAAAGCCGCTTCCGCTTCATCAGCCTGATTACCAGCAGCACCATAGTTGTTCTCCTTGTCCCCATAGTAGCGCCAACATTCTGGTTTATCCCAATAACCAGCTTGTTTGATAATTCCAATGACCGCATCTTCAGTTTCTGCCTTGATCAGCCGCAAACAGAGTTCTTTAATTTCTTCGTTGCTCATAGGATTAAATTTGTGCTAAAAATGATTTTCCAAAATCACTGTTGTGATATGTAACATAGATTCCCCTTTTCTCTTTTTCCAAGAGTCCCAACTCGAACATGCGAGCCATCAACCCGGCACGCTGCGTGTTGATCACCGCGTCAGAAGCTCCCCACAATTCGGCAAACTCCTTTTTTAGTTCGCTGTTTAATGATTCCCGTTCATTGATGCCTTGGTTGATTTTGGTTAATATCCACTTGATCCCGGCAAATTCACCCTTGACATTGCTTTTGACATGCGTCAGGTAAAAATCAACTTCTTTCTGGTTTAATGACTTATCCAAATTATCTTCATCCAAAACCGGATTAGAAATTTTGGCAAAATCAACTCCTGCCTGCGTTATTCCGATTATGTGTTTTCCGCTTTTCGCATCAATATTCGCGAACCGGAATAAGGCCATTGCTCCATCCAGTAATCCATCTTTCCGGCCATAAGCCAGAAATTGCGCCCTGTATCTTGTTTGACTTTTTTCATCATCAACTTTCGGTAAGGCTGCACTGATTCTATCGTCACGCAATTTTCTCAATTGATCTTCATGCGAACGCAATCGTTCTCCAATACGTACCGCCTCTTCAACAGCTGCATCTGCAAAATCATCAAGAGGCATTCTTTCGTTGGCCCCTAATTCTCTGAATAGAATGCGAACACCGATTTTGATAGGAAGAATTTTATTGATCTGTCCCCAAGGCCAGAATAGTTCTTCGCTCCCTTCCTTCTGGCCAAGCACCAACTGCATGTAAGATGGAGAGGAAACAACCTGAGGATTAGCCTGAAATGCTGCTAATTTTAGACTTACGGTTGCTTTTTCGTTCTGCGAGTTCTTGTTTTCTTTAACCGGAGTATTGTCAATGTCCTTTTCATTCTCAGCAAACACTGGTAGCCCGGATTCCTCCAAATACAATTGGTTCTCAATTGCCACAGCAATGAACTGCGCTATCCCTTCATAATCTCCTTTGCTCACAAGGTTCTGAATTTTTTGGACATGTTTCTGCGAAATGTCTACTAAATATTTCATTCTAATCTAAATTAGCTTTAATCAAAGCAAATTGAATTTATTTTAATGATCGTTCAACAAACTTAGAAACATTTTGTTTAAAATTCAAACATTTTATTGATAAATTTTTAATTTTGTTCTATCGCAGCTTAATAGTTACTTTAAAACTCACAATAAGGATGTAAAAGAACACATACCATTTGTGTTTCTTCAAAAAAATTGCTTAATTTTGCTTTTGTAGTTCAAATGTGAGTATAAAGCTCACAATTAAGATATGAACAAGAATATATCATACCGTTCATCTCAACTTCTGAATGCACTTATCGCACAGAAAAAAGAGTTCTTTACGCTGTCGGATGCGTTGAATATTCTTTCAGGAAAGGACTATTCAACCATAAGAAAGTTACTCAGCGACATGACAAAGAGGGGTGTGATCATGCGTATAAAAGAAGGCTTATACCACCGTATTCCTTATGAGCAACATCCTGATCAATATTTTCCGAACTGGCACTTGACAGCAGAAGCCATGGCACAGCCCAAAGAATATTATATCGGATTTTACAGTGCCCTGGATATTCACGGCCTGATCACACAACCATCCATGGTAGAACAAGTGGTTTCACATGAACAGGTAAAACCAAAAGTCCAGCAAGTAAAGAATGTCAGGTTTGAATTCATCACCTTGAACGAAAAGCGATTCTTTGGCTACAAAAAGCACTGGATTGACGACTTTCACAAAGTAAACTGCAGCGATCTTGAAAAGACTTTTCTCGACTGTCTGTATAAACCAGACTATGCCGGAGGCATTACGGAAATAACCAAGGCACTGTACAAATCGAGGGAAAAGCTGCAACCAACAAGATTTCAGGAATACCTGGAAAAATCTAATACTCAGGTCGTATATAAACGACTTGGTTTTATTATTGACCAACTTGACCTGTTTCCTGAACTACAGGATTATATAGGGGGAAACATAACTCCTTCCTATGCTCCTTTGGATCCATCAGCAACGAAATATGGGCACCATCACTCCCAATGGGGAATTATTGATAACATGAATTTCAAAACCGCCATGGAATCAATAAAAACATAAATCAATGATACAACCAGGAGAAATACAATCCATAGCCGGAAAGGAAGGAGTCAGGGGCACACAAATTGAAAAAGATTATGTCATTTCCTGGGTGACCTATGGTATTGCAAACAATTCATTCTTAAAAGAGAACATGGTTTTCAAAGGCGGCACGGTGCTGAAAAAGGTATATTTCCCTGATTACCGTTTTTCGGAAGACCTTGATTTTACTTTCACAGGAAAAGACTTTGATATTGAGGCCATAAAAGCCTCCTTCAACGAATTAATCGAATGGGTATATGAGGAATCCAGGATTTCGCTTTCGATTCAGAATGAAACACAGCATGAGACCGGAAACTTAAATTTCTATCTTGCCTATACCGGACCATTAGGCGGAGCGGGAGCCAATAAGGATATCAAAGTTGACATCAGCCAGGATGAACTGATCTACAACGCACCGGAAGAAAAGAAAATAATCAATACATATTCAGACCTTGAAGAGGAATACAGCATATTCTGTTACTCACTCGGAGAAGTGATTGCGGAAAAGATGCGTTCCATTATGCAACGAACTGCTCCCAGAGACATTTATGACCTTTGGTACTTATTTGAAGTAGAGGGACTGGACATTGAAGACCATGTTTTCGCCTTTCAGGACAAGACAAAGCATAAAGGCTATGAACCAAAAGAATTGACCAGAGTGATCGAACAAAAGGAAAAAACTTTTGCAAAACACTGGAAAGATCACCTGGCAAATCAAATGACCGAAATTCCGGATTTTAATGATGTATGGCGGGAATTAGGAAAACATTGGAGAAAATTTCAGAAATTCATTGAATAGAAAGCCAACGCTGTTTTGCACATTGACGTACTCGTACCTGCGTGCGCCAAAGAGCAAAACCGCCACCGCGCACAGAAAAAGAAAACAAAAAACCTCCCCCACGCACGAATAAAAAGAAAAAGGACTTGGGAGAAATAAAAAACATTAGGAAAAACGGGCTACAGTTGCCGATCGAGTAGACGGCCCCGCCACTAAGACGTGACGGGGTGCGCCTCTCACACCGCCGTACGTACGGGTCTCGTATACGG
>JAGWBW010000037.1 GCA_021295695.1 Candidatus Latescibacterota bacterium | reverse complement strand
GCTATCGCGCACAAGGTTGGCACGATGTCGGGCGTGGCGTTCATGTCGATGTCGAGGCCCGACAGGCGGCCCGTGCCGCGCACTTCAATACCTTCGGGATCTTTGCTCACGGCGCAGCCCATTTGGGATAGGATATCGACAAAGCCGATGTCGCCTTGAATGGATTGCGCCGTTAAATTGGGTACGCGCACGCGACCGCGGGTGAGTGCGGCTGCGGCAAAAAAATAAGAGGCGTTGGATGCATCGGGTTCGATCTGGTAGGTGCGGGAATGATAGCGCTGACCTGCGCGCACGGTGAAAGAGCGGTAATTATTATTGGTGACTTCAATGCCGAAGTCGCGCATGACGGCAATGGTGAGGTCGATATACGGTTTGGATACGAGGTCGCCTTTGACGTGGATTTCGACATCGGTTTGGGCGTAGGAAGCCACTTGAAGCAGAGCCGTGAAATACTGACTGCTTTTGTTGCCCTTCATGGTGGTGCGGCCGCCTTTGAGGCCAGAGGCGACGATGAGCGCGGGGGGGCATAGCCCGTCTTTGCCTTCACAACGCGCGGTTACACCGAGGGGGATGAGGCCGTCGAGAAGGTCCTGGATGGGCCGCTCGCGCATCCGTGCGACGCCATCTATCGTATAAGTTCCAGCACCCAGGCCGAGATATGCCGCGAGAAAGCGCGCTGAGGTGCCGGAGTTGCCAATGTGGAGTTTTGCGTGATCAGCGGGAATAAGCCCACCTGTGCCATAGACACGAAATGCGTTATCTGACTCCACTACGCGAATGCCCAGATCGCGCAGGGCATTTGCCATATACCGCGTGTCGTCGCTCATGAGTGCGTTTTTGAGATAACTGACGCCATCTGCAAGCGCGGCAATTAGCAGAACGCGGTTGGTGATGCTTTTGGAACCCGGAATAGCAATATCTGCATCGACCGGGACTGTCGTGGGTTGGATTTCAAGAGTTTTCATAGGTATGAAGATAAATTAAAAATTAAAAATGAGCAATGCCCTGTTCTAATGGCGTTACACCCTGCCATTCTGTCGCTTGATTTTTATCGCGCCCCGTTTTAGATTAAGAACCAGACTATCGTATTCTCTCCTATTCTTTTCCCCTCTCCTATTTTTTTATTTCGCCGAGATGCCCTCCCCCAACATCTCCATTTACGGGAGCGTGTTGATGAAATCCTCTGACTTTGTCCATTTGCATAGCCATACTATGTACAGCCTGCTCGATGGCGCGTCCAGAATAGAAGATATTGCTCAGGTAGCCGCCGAATGGGGCATGCCTGCGGTTGCAATGACCGATCACGGCAATCTTTTTGGCGCTATTGATTTTTATCGCGCGATGAGAGATGTGGGTGTCAATCCGATTATCGGGTGCGAAGTTTATTGCGCGCTTGGGAGCCGATTTGACAGAAAATCTGCGGCGGGTCTTCAGGGCAATTCAAACCATCTGGTTTTACTGGTAAAAAATTACACGGGCTATAAAAATCTGATCAAGCTGGTATCTGCGGGGTATCTCGAGGGTTTTTATTATAATCCGCGTATAGATAAAGACTTGTTGCGCCAGCATTCGGAAGGGCTGATTTGCCTGTCGGCGTGTGTCGGGGGCGAGATCCCCTATTTGATCGAACGCGAGGGATATACGGCGGCGCAAAAAGCCGTGGAAACGTATCTCGATATTTTCGGCGATGATTATTATCTGGAAATTCAGCGGCACGGCATTGATAAAGAAAAAAAGATCAATCCCGGATTGGTCAAGCTGCACAAGGAGATGGGTGTGCCCCTGGTGGCGACCAATGATTCGCATTTTACGCGTCCCGAAGACCACGAAGCACATGCGGCTCTTGTCGCTATTCAGACGGGCAAGACCCTGGACGATCCCAAGCGCATGTGTTATCCCGAAGGTGTGTATTTTAAGTCGGCAGAAGAGATGTACGAGTTGTTTCAGGATATGCCGCATGTTTTGGAACCCACGCTCGAGATTGCCGAAAAATGCAATCTCGAGATTGCATTTGACGAGTACCGCGCGCCCGATTTTCCCTTGCCAGAGAGGTATGATTCGGCCAGTGATTATCTGGGCGATATGGCGCGCGCAGGTATGGAGGCGCGGTGCAAGCAGGTGACCGCTGAGCATGAGGAACGCCTGAAATTTGAGTTGGGCGTGATCGACCAGACGGGATATCCGGGTTATTTTTTAATTTTGCACGATCTGGTGCAATTTTCCAATGCCTCTGGCATCCGTGCAGGCGCGCGTGGGTCTGCGGTGAGCAGTCTGGTGGCTTACGCACTGGGCATCACAGCTGTGGATCCCATCGAATACGGGCTGGTATTTGAGCGGTTTTTGAATCCCGAGCGCATTTCGCCGCCCGATATCGATCTCGATATCGCCGACCGAGACCGCGAGCAGGTCATTGATTACGTGGTGCAAAAATACGGGCGCGACAATGTGTGTCAGGTGATTACGTTTGGCACCATGGGCGCGAAGGGCGTGATTCGCGATGTGGGACGGGTGTTGGACCAGCCATTTGCAGAAGTCGATAAAATTTCAAAACTGGTGCCCGCAGAATTGAAGGTGACACTCGATAAAGCACTCGATCAGGTGCCCGAGTTGCGTCAGATTGCGGAAGATGGAGACATGGGGCAAAAGATGATCGGCATTGGAAAGCAACTCGAGGGCCTGGCGCGCCATGCGTCGATTCACGCGGCTGCGGTGGTGATTACGCCCGAGCCAGTGACCGAGTTTATGCCTGTTTACAAAGCGCCCAAGGGCGGCGAGGTGATGACGCAGTACAATATGCACCATGTGGAAGACCTGGGCTTTTTGAAGATGGATTTTTTGGGGCTTCGCAATCTGACGGTGATTGAAGATACCGTGAAGATGGTGAAGGAAAATTACGGCGTGGATGTGGATGTGGATAATTTGCCTCTGGATGATGAGGCGACCTATCGCCTGTTTGGCGGGGGTGATACGACCGGGGTGTTCCAGTTTGAGAGCGCGGGAATGAAGGGCTATTTGCAACAACTGAAGCCGGATACGATTGGCGATATTATTGCGATGAACGCGCTTTATCGCCCGGGACCGATGCAGTACATTCCCAATTATATCGACCGCAAGCACGGACGGGAGGAAGTGACGTATAACGACGAGAAGATGCGCCCGGCTCTGGAGGAGACGTACGGCATTATTACTTACCAAGAGCAGGTGCAGCGTCTGTGTCGTGACCTGGCTGGATTTACACTTGCCAAAGCCGATGGTATCCGCAAAGCCATGGGGAAAAAGTTGGCCGATGTGATGGAAAAGTATAAGCTCGAATTTTTAGAGAGTGCCATGGCCAATGGCGTTGAAAAAGAGGTTGCACAACAGATATGGCGAGATATCGAAGTTTTCTCGGGCTATGGGTTCAACAAGGCGCACAGCGCGGGCTATTCGATGGTGGCTTACCAGTGCGCGTATCTCAAGGCACATTATCCAGCCGAATTTATGGCGGCGAATCTCAATAGTGAAATTGGCGACATCGAGCGTCTGGTCGTTTTGATTGAAGAATGTCGGCGGATGAATCTGGATGTATTGCCCCCGGATGTGAATGAAGGGCAGGTCGATTTTGTGGCTGCCAAAAACGAGATCCGAATGGGTATGGCTGCCATTCGCAATGTGGGACGCAGCGCGGTTCAAGCGATTGTTGCAGCGCGTGAAGATGGCCCTTTTGAGTCGCTATTTGATTTTTGCGACCGCGTGGATTCTCAGGCTGCGAATAGGCGGTGTGTTGAAAGTCTGATTAAAGCTGGTGCTTATGATTGCGTGCCAGGGCATCGCGCGCAGTTGTTCGAAGCCTTAGACCGCGCACTGGATATGGCGCAATCTGTACAGATGGATCGCGCCCGGGGGCAAATTTCCATGTTTGAAATGGAAGTGATGCAAACGCAGGTGGTGAACGACCGATCGTTGCCCGAGGTTGAGGAATGGACTGAGCGCGAACGCCTTGCACACGAAAAAGATATGCTGGGTTTTTATCTTTCTGGGCATCCGCTGGAACGCTACAGAACTGATTTGTCGGAGATGGGTATGCGGTCAGTAAATGATCTAACGGGATTGCCCGATGGTGCGGAGGTGCAGATTGGGGGCGTTTTAACCGAAGTCAAAGCGCATACGACGCGCGATGGCCGGCCTATGGCTTTTGGCACGCTGGAAGATTTGAGCGGCACGGTCGATCTGGTGGTATTTTCCGACAATTTTGAAAAATTACGCGAGCAACTGCTGGTCGATGAAATGGTGGTTTTGCAAGGTCGGTTTTCCACACGCAATGGCCGGTCTTCGGTGCAGGTTGAAAATGTGATGCCTATTGAGCAGGCGCGCGAACAACTGGCCGATACTGTCAATGTGCTGTTGCCAGGCGATTTAATTCGGATGGAGCGACTCAAATCACTACATACCCTGTGTCTGAAACACCCGGGCGACTGTCAGTTGCGATTGCATCTGGAATTGGAGCGCGATCATTCCACTATTGTCCTGTCTCGCCAGGTTTTGGTGTTGCCTTCCGATGCCCTGTTGCGAGAAATTGCCGAACTCACGGGTGGCAGGGCCGATGCGTGGGTATCAACCGAGGCGGGGCGCGCTCGACGCGCGGCGAGACGCCAACCCGGCAACGAGGTCTCCGACGCGGTCTTTGAGGAAGGGCTTGTAATGGCGTGATGAAAAATAAACACAGATACATAAAGATAAAAGGCGAGAGGCCATCCGGCCTCTCGCCTTTTACGTTTTACCCCTCACGCTTTTAATAATCCTCATACCTGTTGGCATAAATGTTGAGCAATAGACCGATGAGAACCATATTTGTGATGAGGGTGGAACCTCCATAGCTCAGGAAAGGCAACGGAAGGCCCGTGACGGGCATGATGCCGATGGTCATGCCGATGTTGACAAAAATGTGGAAGAGGAGAATAGTCGCCAGACCAATAGCAGTCAAGCTGGAGAAGCGGCTTTTGGTTTGTACGGCAATGGACAAGGCGCGCCATAAGATGAATATAAACAATGTCAAAACAAAAAAGGCACCGATAAATCCAAATTCTTCGCATATAACAGAAAAAATAAAATCGGTGTGTTGTTCGGGTAAAAAGGCGAGTTTGGTTTGTGTGCCTTCTAAAAATCCCTTGCCCGTGAGGCCTCCAGATCCAATGGCAATTTTGGACTGAATGACCTGATAACCCGCGCCGAGTTTGTCCATATCGGGGTCGAGAAAGGTGAGGATGCGGCGTTTTTGGTAGTCGTGGAGTTTGTTTTCCCATATATAAGGCGCTATGATGGCGACCGCGAGATTGACCAATAGCAAGATACTTGCGGTGACCAGGCGGGGACGTTCAAAGAAAAGGATCCCAATGAGGAGTACTACTATCGCGACCAGCATCCAGGGGTGAAAAGCACATATCAGGGTGAGAGCAGGAGAGATTAAAAAAAATAAATGCACGGGTCTGACACCAGCCCAGAAGTACATGGGCAGGATGAGGATGCTAAAAACCAGGGCGGTGCCCAGATCGGGTTGCTTAAAGACGAGCAAGATAGGCACGAGAACGAGCAACAGAGGCGGAATAAAGGAACGTGCACGGGTCAGGTCCCGGTTGGGATAGGCCAAAAAGCGCGCGAGTACCAGGACGGTCGTTATTTTTGCGAATTCAGAAGGTTGTATGTGAATGGGACCAATGTTGAACCAGCGCCGGTCCCCCAATTCGAGCACGAGTATCAAAAGTGTAACTGTCAGGCCGTAGAGGACATACGCAAAGGCATAAAAAAGTTTAAGGGAAATGACCATGGTAATGATCATGACAATAAACCCGAGCAATGCCCAGATAATTTGTTTTTCATAAATGTTACTGGCCAGGCCCAAATCCCAATTGTAGCTGGCACTGTATATGGTAGTAATGCCCACACCAATGCCCAGGCATATTGCCGTGAAGAGGCCGATGTCGAGGTCGCGACGAACGAAGAGAGAAAGATTCACAACTACCTCGAAAAATGAGAGGTTACCGGTTATTGACTATAAACAATTCATTGGTGCGTTTTTGCTTTGGCACAGCGTGTTCAAAATAGGCTTCAAGCGTTTTTTGTGCAATAGGTGCGGCAACTCTGCCCCCCGATCCGCCGTTTTCAACAATTACGGCAATGGCAATGCGTGGGTTTTCAGCCGGTGCATAAGCGACAAACCAGGCGTGGTCTTCGCCATGAGGATTTTGTGCGGTGCCTGTTTTCCCCGCAACGACCATATCGGGTAAACGGGCGCGATGGCCTGTGCCGCCCGGGCTGTTGACCACATCTACCATTATGCTTTGCACTGTTTTAATGACCTCTTCCGAAATGGGTAGCGACGTGGGTTCCACCTGTGCGCCTTTGATCACATGCGGGGTGGGTAACTGACCGGTTGCCAGTGCACTTGTATAGCGCACCACCTGAAGGGGTGTCGCCAGGAGTTCCCCTTGCCCAATGGTCAGGTTGAGCATATTACCTCCGGCCAAGAAGCCGTGTCTTTGTTTGTAATAGGCGTGGTCGGGCAGCAGACCGCGTGCTTCACCATCGCCTCCCAAAGCGATGTCGATATTTGTCAATTCACCAAATTTAAACATAGCAGCATACCGATGCCAGTCGTCAATGCCCACTTTGAGGCCGAGTTGATAAAAGAAGACATCGCACGATTTTACGAGTGCTTGCCGCAAGTTGATAGGCCCACAGCCTTTTTTGTTGTGACATCTAAA
The DNA here is from genome assembly GCA_021295695.1 of Candidatus Latescibacterota bacterium. GTDB lineage: Bacteria > Latescibacterota > UBA2968 > UBA2968 > UBA2968 > VXRD01. The sequence goes on along the minus strand of JAGWBW010000037.1, from coordinate 12,462 downwards.
TCGGCGATCGCCGAAAACCATGCCCCCTGTACATGGTCGCAAGCGATATTCATCGGCTCTGAGTATGCCCTGGTCCAAAGCGGCGATTGATGTTATCATTTTGAATACCGAGGCGGGTGGATATTCGCCTTTAAGGCTGCGATTGAGCAAGGGTTTGGATGGGTCTGTTTGCAAAAGCTGCCATGCTTTGGGATCTCGGATAGATCGCGGGTGAAATCCGGGTTTGCTGACTATGGCGATGATTTCGCCAGATTGCGGGTGCATCGCCACGAGACTACCGCGCATGCTGTCCGCAAAAGCGTGCTCGGCAGCATGTTGCACGCGCCAGTCGATCGTGAGCCACAGGTCTTCGCCGGGAATGGGAGGGTCTGTTTTTTCGGGAAAACTGCCGACTTCACGTCCTTTGGCATTCACCTCAATGTATTTGACGCCTTTATGGCCCCGCATGCGGTCTTCGAACATGCGCTCAATGCCTCGTTTTCCAATGCGGTCGTCATAGCGATATCCTTCCGTTTTCAGGCGAGAATATTGCGATGCGTTGATCAGCCCGATATAGCCCAAAGTATGAGGTGCTAAGGGAAAGGATCTACTGACGTTGTGTTGCGCGTGACTGACGTTGTGCTGCACATGCGAAAATTCGGTGGATACCGCCGAGGGGTTGTCAAAGATGGGATAGCCCCTGCGGGGTTCGATTTGGATTTCTACACCAGGGAAATCATAGCGGTTTTCTTCGATAATGGAAACGGCTTCAAAATCTACATCGAGTTTGAGATTGACCGGATCGTAAAAGTACCGGTTATGCGATTGCAATTTTTCTTTTATGGTTTCACAGGGCAGATCCACAATTTGCCCGAGGCGTTCGAGAAGTCCATTGCATTTGCCTTTTTCAATATTTGCCAAAAAGCGAGGGGGAATGACCGATATGTTATAAGACGGTCTGTTATCGACCAAAATGATACCATTGCGATCGCGTATCAGGCCGCGATTGGCCTGAACGATGACGGGCTGCATGGTATTTTTTTCGGATTTGATGCGATACTGCTCCCATTCGGCAATCTGCAACATATATAGACGGATGCCCAGTATGCCAAAGAGAAACGCGATTGCGCCTAAAAGAATGCGTGCGCGATGTGTTCGGATGCCGTTATGTGTGAAGTCATTCTGCATGGGGTTCAATGTTGAGAAGTGAGAAGTGGGTGAGGACAAATGCCAATGCTGTGCCCAACACAGCTGTGTAAAGACTTGTGCCTAATCCGATGCTCAAAATTTTGATCGGTTGCAATGCAGCGAGAAAAAAAATGATATCGTGTAAAAGCGTTGCCGCAAACAAAATAGCAATCTGTACTCGTAAGGTTTCTGCAGCGGTGCCCCCGCGGCTATAACCCGCAAAAAACCCAATCAGGCTATTGGCAAGGGCATTGGTGCCCAAACGCGTACCTGAGTCGTATATGTCGATGACCAATCCCGATATAAAACCCAGCACTATTGCTTCACTTTGCCCCCGGGTAAAGGCAATAAAAACCAGTATGATGATGACGATATCCGGCGCGATGCCGTAAATGGCGAGGCTATCGACCCAGGATGCCTGGAGAAGTAGTGCCAAAAAAATGAACACAATATTGCGGGCGATAATCATAGGGAAGCAATTAGCAGCCAGCGATCAGCTTTTCTCCAGGACGGACTGGCAGCTTCATTCAATCTGCAATTTCTCTGACGCGAATGCGGGTACCGGGCCGCAAGCGTGCGGGACTTCGAATGTCATTCCAGGATTGTAGGGCTGCTACACTGGTATCAAAGGCACGCGCAATGCCCCACAGGGTATCGCCCGTGCGTACTGTATAAAAGATGGGAGATTCCGATGTCCCATCTTTGGGGACCCACAATGTGAGACGGTCGCCCGGGTGAATGGGACGATTGGTATCCAAATTGTTCCACGCGCGCAGGTGTGAAACCGTGATGCCTTTTCGTTTGGCTATGTCCCATAAGGTATCACCTGTACGTACCGTGACATTGATCTGGCGGTAGTTTTTGGGGTCGGGCCTTTGGTTAATATTTTTTGTTTGAAGTACTGGGCGCGCCTGTGTTGTAGCAGACAGGCGTTGGGCGTGGGGATACATTGGAATGCTGAGTTTCTGACCGATTTGCAGGCGGCGAGGGTTGGTGATGCCATTGGCCGATTGCAGGTCGGCTGCCGATACTCCCACGCGGTATGCAATGCTCGATAAGGTGTCGCCGCGTTTGACCTCGTAATTGACGAGTTGAATTTTTTTATGCGCTGGTATTTGCGCGTAATTGGCTCTAAATTTCGCGCCTGCGCCCTTTGGAACGCGCAAAGTATAGGCGTTTCGACTCATGGCAGGCGGAGTATATGGACGGCGCAGTTCGGGATTGAGTTGTTTCAGCCAGGTATAGGTAGTACCCGCACATTGCGCTGCCAAACGCAGGTTTACAGGTTCTGTTAAGGCGACTTTGTCATAGGACATAGGAGGTTGATAGACAACATCTTCAAATCCAAAAAAAGCGGGGTCTTTGGCAATGATGACCATAGCCATAAACTTGGGTACGTGATTGCGGGTTTCTCTGGGTAGCGCGTCAATTTTCCAAAAGTCTCGGGTTTTAGATCTTGCAATGGCGCGATCCATACGGCCTTGTCCACAGTTGTAGGCCGCGACAACCAGGCGCCAGTCTCCAAAGTAGTCGTATAGATGATTGAGATGTCGCGCAGCAGCATGTGTGGATTTTTCGGGGTTCATGCGATCGTCGATATAGGTGTTGCGCCGCAGGCCATAGAGCAAGCCAGTGCGGTACATAAATTGCCACATGCCCAGGGCGTACGCGCGCGATAGCGCGCGGGGATTAAATCCGCTTTCGATCATGGCTTTGTACGCAAGGTCCAAAGGCAGCCCCTGTTCGCGGAAAACGGTCTGGATCATGGGCAAATAGGCGGTGGAGCGAGACAGACTGCGTTCAAAGAAGTCGCGCTTTTCCGTGCGGAAATATTGGATATACGATATGACTTCGGGCGTGAGGTCAATGGGTATATCGGCTTGTCCTGCCAGCGTTCTCATTTTGAGTTCTCGATAGTGCGGATGATGCAACAAGTCGGCTACTATAGATTCGGGAAGAGCATTGAGCAGAGTTGCCAGCGGCACCTGCGGCGGTATAGGCTCACGGGGCAAAATCGCGTGATAGCGTTCGAGAGTGAAACGCATTATCGCGGCCCATTTGGCGGCTGTTTCTGGTTCGGAAATAAAACGCTGGCGCAGCATGAGAGATGCCGTATCGAGTAGAGCTTTTACGCGACGAGATTGGGATTCGACAGCGGCGTTTTGCAGCAGGTCGTAAAGACGGTCGCCCGTGGGTTCTATCTCTTCTATCAACACAGGTTTTATTGGTATAATGGGTTCCGCAACTTTTGGCACTGTTACGGGTTCAGGTGCGGGTTCAGGTGCGGGTGCAAGGGGAGTGCGTGCGGTGGTTGCACAACCGCCCAAAATCAAAGCTGCAATAAGACACAAGTTATACCGCATGGCAGTCTTCGCGTTATTGAGAAGATTTTGCCTGTATAATGAATGCTGTTTCATAGCCTTTCTTTGATACCTCCTCGAGTAATATTTCTGCATCGTTGCGCGTCTGAAAATTGCCGACGCGCACCTTAAAATAGGGGGGTTCAAAATCGATAAAAACATCGTCGCGCGCCAGTTGGATACGCGCTTGCATTTGTGCATTTTCCGCTGAGCCTCGCGTCGATGACGAAAAAATTTGAACTCGAAAACCCGATGTGGCATTGTCTTGCGATTGCACATTGGCAATTTGTGTGCGAACCACATAAGCTTCGGGATAGCCAAGTGCTCTAATGGCGTCGCGCAGTGTTTTTGCTGATTCGGGCGTGCGGCTGTTGCCCGCTTGAATTTTGTAGAGTTGTATCTCTTCGTCAAGATGAGTATATGTCAGGACCTGGGCATCGCGCTGAATTTGTTCGCGCAAGGCTTCTGCTCGGTTGTAATCGCGAAGGGCTGCTACTTGAACGCGAAAGCCCTCAATTTGTGATACTTCCGCAGGAGGTATTGCCTCGGCGCGTACAGGTGTTTGCAACACTACGTCGTCGTCCATGAGGGTCTGCGGGTCAAATTCTTCTCGCGCTGCCGATGAATCAGCCGTTGATGAATCAGCCGGAGGAGAATCAGCCGGAGGAGCGAGTTGGGGCTGTTGTGCGACACAGCCGATCAGGAACACGGCAAATAAGACAAATAACAAGATTCTTTTTCTTATCATTTCGCCTCCACGAGCAGTTGTCAGTTTTATTTTCAACCTTTACCTGTGCCATCTACCTTTGTCCATTGTCCAGACGCGATTCTACCTCACACTTTAAGAATGCATGTAAAATTTGTCAATAACTTATATTGCGTAATTTACCGAAAAAAGCTCTATTTTGCCCAATATCTTGTGTATCTATAAAAAAATAATAAAGTCGCTTAATGATGCAATAAACTACGAGTTTACTACTCAAACCAACGCGCAAATATTTTTGCGTAATTGCCTTTTGCCACGCCTTTTTCCGTTATGATCGCCGTGACGAGGTGATTGGGGGTCACGTCAAAGGCGGGATTGTACACATGGATGCCGCTGGGCGCGGTTTGCCGGCCCATGCCGTGCGTGATTTCTTCTGTTTTGCGTTCTTCAATGGGAATTTGTGCGCCAGTATCGCGTTTCATGTCAATGGTAGATAAGGGTGCGGCCACGTAAAAAGGCACCTGGTGCGCTTTGGCCAAAATGGCCAGTCCGTAGGTGCCGATTTTGTTGGCTACGTCTCCGTTTTTGGCAATGCGATCTGCACCGACAACGATGCTATCAATGTTTTTTTCGCGCAGTACCGCGGCGGCCATGTTATCGCATATTACGGTGACATCTACACCGCTTTGATTCAGTTCCCATGCCGTGAGGCGTGACCCCTGTAAGAGTGGGCGGGTTTCATCGGCATAGACCGCGACCTGTTTGCCCGCTTCAACTGCGGCGTAAATCACTGCTAAGGCTGTGCCGTAGTCGGCTGTGGCCAGGCCGCCTGCATTGCAGTGGGTCAATACAGTCGCCTGTGAAGATAGCAATTCGGCACCATTGCGACCAATTTGGCGGCATATTCTTTTGTCGTCTTCAAAAATTTCGTGGGCTTCTTTGAGCAGGCGATCGCGTTTTTCAGCGGGTGAATGGCTGGCTGTATTGGCGAGGACTTTTTCCTGGCGGTCGAGTGCCCAAAAGAGGTTGACTGCTGTGGGGCGCGTTTGCGCCAGTTTTTGAATGCTTTTTGAGACATACCGGTCAAAGTCAGCATCTCGCACTATGGCTTCTTGCGCTGCAATCACGACGCCATAAGCAGCCGCTACGCCAATGGCTGGGGCACCACGCACCCTCAAGCTGACGATGGCTTCTGCTACCGTGCCGACATCGCGGCAAGTGATGAATTTGTACTCTTCAGGCAATAAGGTCTGGTCGATGAGGCGCAGAGCATCATTTTTCCAGGTGATGGTTGGAACGGGCATTGGCCATCTCCAGTTGTCATGGGTCGCGGATTAAATTGTCCAATACGTCGTCTTCAATGCGTTCTATCGGCGCATCGCGCCACAGGCGTTCCAGTCCGTAAAATTGGCGCGATTCTTTTTGAAAAATATGTACGACAATGTCGAAAAAGTCGATCAGTATCCATTTTCGCACGTCATATCCCTCGACCTGATAGGGGTGCTGCCCTTCTGCTTTGAGACCCTCGGTTACCGCATCGGCCAGGGCGCGAACATGCACATCGGATGTTCCTGTGCAGATGATAAAGTAATCGACAAAGTCGGCTGTTTGGCGCAGATCAATCACAATGAGATCTTCGGCTTTGCGCGATAGCAACTGTTCAATGCAGGCACTGCGGACAATTTCAGTGGTATCTGACAAATTGAGCTGCCTTTCATTTAAATATTTCCAACCCGCGATAATCGCGTCCAATGATGACGGTGACTTCTTCGATGCGAAAGGGGTCGGATGTTTTTTGCTGGATCACATTGGGCGTGCCAAGGACGTTGGCGACTTGCTGGGCATATTCTATTTCCCCCATGCGGTCTATGACAATGGTCTCGGGGAAGTTGAAATTTTCAGCATTTCCCAGGGTCAGAACATCTATGCCAAAATCGCGCAGTTTTTGCCCGATCTCATTGGCAATGCCGCCTGTACCACAGCCGTTGAGAATTTCAACGCGGATATTGTGAGAGACCTGGGGGGCGTCGGGCACGACATCAGGTGCCGTTTGCGGTTCCCAAAAGGCTTTTGTCGCAAAGACCATGCCGGCGATGAGAAGGCCGCCGAGAACCCATAACCAGCGTTTCATGTTGATAAATATAAGGATAAAAAAAAAGGACGCCAGTCTTACGCGCTGGCGTCCCTATCTGTTCTGGTTAGTCCTTTAGCGTCTGTATCTGTCGTTGTAATAGTAGGGATAGCCATAGCCATTGAAGGTGCTGAATCCAACTTCGATGCGAATATTGGGTTTGGGCTGGTACAAAAGGCTGACATTGGGAACGACGACTTGAACACCACCTGATGAGGTCGAACCGTAGCGCGTATTGCCCGACATTTGATTGACCAGGCCAACTTGCGCTCTGACGATGAGCGGTTTGGATATCTGGTAGGTGATGTCGTTGAGATAGTACTGGTTTAAGCCACCGCCATATCCCGAACCGTAACTGACCCCAATGGTGTGGTTAAATTTGAGCTTTTTCAGGTCGAACAAACCGCTGGTGGGTTTGAACCCGTTCACGAGGTTTTCACCTGCGAGCGGGATTTTGTTTTGTGGCTGAATGCCAATGTCTGCCTGTGCCTGCGTCGCGATCAAAGCTATAACTGCAAGTGCAGAAATCCATTTGTACATATGTAAAACCCCCTTTCCATTATAAACAGGATACAGAATCTGAGATGAGATGTCAAGTGTTCTATTTTCTTAGACACCTGAGCCTATCTGTGTGTTCCATAATAGAAATTGTGCTTGAAAGAGAAAAATTATTTTTTCGCCTTGTCCATCAATTTCGCAAACTCATCGAAGAGATAATCGGCATCGTGCGGGCCGGCGGAGGCTTCGGGGTGGTATTGGACGGAGAAGGCGGGCAATTCGCGGTGGCGCAGGCCCTCGAGGGTGTTGTCGTTGAGGTTGATGTGGGTGAGTTCTACAACTTCCTGGTCGAGGGTGTTTAGATCGACGCAGAAACCGTGATTTTGCGCGGTGATTTCGACTTTGCCCGTGCTGGCGTGCTGCACGGGCTGGTTGGCACCCCGGTGACCAAATTTGAGTTTGTATGTTTTCCCACCCAGCGCCAGGCCGAGAAGCTGATGGCCCAAACATATTCCAAAGGTGGGGCGTTCGCGGATCAATTTGCGGATGTTTTCGACTGCATACATCACGGGTTCTGGGTCGCCCGGGCCATTGGACAAAAAGATGCCGTCGGGATCGATTTCGAGGAGTTGCTCTGCGAGTGTATCGGCAGGAAAAACAGTTACATCGCAGCCGCGGTCAACGAGATAGCGCAAGATGTTGTGTTTGATGCCAAAGTCGTAAGCCGCCACGCGGTATTTGGTTTTTTGCTTGAGATGTCTGGTCTGGCCGGTTTTGAGATCGCAAAGGCCCTCGGCCCAGTGATAGGGTTCTGTGCAGGTGACGTTTTGCACGAGGTCGCGCCCGATCAGGCCGGGGAAGTCACGCGCTTTTTGAACGAGGCTGCCGGTATCGAGATCGATGGTTGACAGCACGCCTTTCATTGCGCCCCTAAGACGGATATGCCGCACGAGGGCGCGGGTGTCAATGCCCTCAATGCCGGGTATGTTGTGTTCTTTTAGAAAGTCGCCGAGCGCAATGGTCGATCGCCAATTGCTGGGATATGGACAGTATTCTTTGACCACAAAGCCTGAGATCTGGGGTTTTTGAGACTCGAAGTCGGATGGATTGATGCCGTAGTTGCCAATCAGTGGATAGGTCATGGTTACGATCTGGCTGTTATATGACGGGTCTGTGAGAATTTCCTGATATCCCGTCATGCTGGTGTTGAAGACAACTTCTCCTTCGCATTCAATGTCTGCGCCAAAGGATTTGCCTTTGAAAATGGTGCCGTCTTCCAATGCGAGAATCGCTTCCATGAATGTTGTTCCTTTACTGTTTGTGAGTTATACGTCCACCCAGTATCGTCATTGTAGCTCGGCCGTTTAATGTCCACCCGTGAAAGGGCGTGTTGCGCGATTTGGATTTGAACTGATTGGCATCTACAATCCATTCGAGATCGGGATCGATGACTGTGATGTCGGCGGGTTTGCCGAAGGAGAGGTTGCCGCCTTCGATGCCGAGGATGCGCGCGGGTTCTATGGTGAGTTTGGCAATTGTATCTGAGAGGGAGAGCAGGTTGGTGTGGACGAGTTTGGTGAAGATGACGCCAACGGCGGTTTCGAGGCCGAGGATGCCATTGGGTGCATTCGTAAATGCACCCAATTTTTCTTTTGTTGTATGTGGCGCATGGTCTGTGGCGAGTGCGTCAATAGTGCCGTCCTGTAAGCCAGCGATTATGGCTTCTCGGTCTTCGCTGGAGCGAAGTGGCGGACTCATTTTGCCCGCCGTGCCGAGTACGCGCACGTCTTCATCGATCAACACAATGTGATGGGGCGAGGCTTCGCAGGTGACGGGTAGGCCCTCTGCTTTGGCTTTTCGCACGAGTTCGGCAGCGCGTTTGACGCTGAGGTGCAAGATATGGAGACGCCCTCGAGTTTGACGCACGAGTTCGATGTCGCGCGCGTTCATGGCGGCTTCGCCTTCGGCGGGCATGCCTTTCAGGCCGAGTTCGCGGGAGACAGCACCTTCGTGCATGTGCCCTCCGCGCGTGAGTTCAAAAATTTCGGAGTGTGGGTAAACCGCAAAATCGTTGGCGGCGGCGCGCTCCAGGAGTTGACGCATTAAGGCTTTGCATTCAATGGGGAGACCGTCGTCGGAAAATCCAATAGCACCTGCTTTGAGCAGGGCATCGGTGTCGGTGAGTTTTTTGCCCTGCATTTTTTCGGTTGCACAGGCAATAGGATACACGCGGGCATCTGCCGATTTTGCCTGTTGGACGATGTATTGGACAATTTCTGGATTGTCCATCGGCGGTTCTGTATTGGGTAGGCAGGCGACAGATGTGAAGCCTCCGGCGGTAGCGGCTTCACATCCGGTTTTGATGGTTTCTTTTTCTGGAAAACCCGGATCGCGCAGGTGGACATGCATATCGATGAGACCGGGTACGACGATTTGACCTGAGACATCAAGGGTCTCGGCATTAGCAGCGATATGCGGTTCAATACGCGCGATGTGACCGCGCTGGATGAGCAGATCGGCTATTTCATCGCGTTTGTTGGCCGGGTCGATGATGCGACCGTTTTTGAGCAGGATATCGGGCATTGAAAAGGTTGTAAATATTCTCTCTCAATCTGCAAAAACGGATTCGGGCACGCGGTCGCGGTAGGCTTCAATGGGCGGTAGATTGCCGTCGGCTTCGGTTTCAAGGGGGCGCAGGCCAGTGAGAATTTCGAGGTCGTCGCGAATGTCTGCCTGTGCCAGATAGGCTTCAGAGGCTTCGACTTCACCCAGATCGAGCGTGTTGGGGATCCAGAGCACGCGGGCGTCTTCTGGCGCGATGAGGCCAATGGATTCGAGGGCGATGTCGAGAACTTCCTCGTCTGTGCCGTAGTGCAGCGGGACCGCACCTGCTGAAACGTGTTGTCCGGTGATGACGTTGGTATAGGTGGCGTGATAGTCGATTTTATCGACGAGGCGCCGGGTGGCAAATTCGGCCATGCCGATGCCAGTGGCGTTACCGTGCGTGGCTTCGGTGAGGTCGCGTACAAAAATGCGCAAGACGCGCGGGGTTTCGTCGCCCATTGCGCGGCGGTCGTTGCGCTTGCGCCCGATGACGTTGGTGTCCATGCCCGAGCCGGAGATGTTTTTGCCCATTTCGTCGATGATGAGAAGATCGACATCATCGAAGGGTAGCGAGGGACACCACTCTTTGGATATGGCCTGAAGTACTTTTTCCCGTTCTTCAAAGTCTGCTGCTGGAATGGCTTCGATGAGCGCGGTTTCGTCATAGCCATTTTCAAGGGTGGCTACGCCAAAGGTGATGGGCATTTCCTCGCGCACGACTTTGCCGACTAAGCGCACGATTTTGTCAAAGGAGTGGTGGATGATAGCGCGGTGATATACCGAGGCGCCTTTGTGTTTGCCCAGGCCAATGAGCATCATTTTCATCAGCCCACTTTCAATTTCGCCGGCAAATCCGGTATGCGGTTTGATGCGGTTGACTACAACGACGTGATCGGCTTCGGACGCGTGTTTGTCAAAGTAGATGGGCATACCGAAATCCGATACGCCGATCTGGACGACGTCCATCGACGATTTGATCGGACAATCCATTGTGCCTTCGGTGATACCATATCCAGCCAGGACCTGGGTTTGTCCCTCGGCTGTGCCTCCGCCGTGCGATCCCATTGCGGGCACGATGTAGGGAACGGCGCCAATGGCTTTCATTTCTTCGACGATGGTTTTGATGATGGTATCGATGTTGGCGACGCCGCGGCTGCCTGCGGTTATGGCGACGGTTTGGCCGGGATTGATGACGGAACTGGGATTGATTTTTGCGATTTCCTCGCGCACAGAGCCGGCGATGTCATCGACGCGAGGGGCGTCGAAGTGCTGGCGAATGCGGAACATTTGCGGGTAAGACGGCATGGTTTATCCTCCTGTTGTGATTTGCTATCACATGGATTCTTCGTAAAGGGCGGTCACGTCTTTTATCGTTGTTTTGCGTGGGTTGACCTGAATATTGCCGCTTTTCATCGCGTCTTCGGCCATGACATGGATGCCTTCGGCTTTTGCACCGGCTTCGCCCAATGTGGCGGGAATGCCTACATCGTCGGATAGGTTTTGCACGGCTTCAACCGCGAGAACAGATGCGTCAACAGCGCTCAATCCATCGACATCTTCGCCCATGGCGGTGGCGATATCGGCGAATTTCTCCGGACAGGCGTAGCGATTGTAGGCCATGATACGGGTGAGTAAGATCGAGTTGGCAATGCCGTGTGGCACGCCGTAGTGACCGCCGACTGGATGCGACATAGCATGTACGTTGCCCAGGCGCGTTTGTGAAAATGCGAACCCGGCCATGGTGCTGCCGATGAGCATGTTTTGCGTGGCTTCGTGGTTGTGGTCGCTGTACGCGGCTTGTCGCAGGTTTTGCGAGATGAGGCGAATAGCGTGCAGGGCCATGCCTTCGGAGATGGGGTTGGACATCAGCGATACATAGGATTCAATGGCGTGTGTCAATGCATCCATTCCAGTCGCTGCGGCAATAGGTAGCGGCAATGCGACGGCCATATGGGCATCGAGAATGCCCACATCGGGAATGACATAGGGACCTGCGACGGTGCCTTTGAAGTGGTTGTCGTCGGTAATGACGGCAAAGGGTGTGACTTCGCTGGCTGTGCCATAGGTTGTGGGGACACACAGAAGAAAAGGGATGGGACCGAGAACGGGTTTTTCGCCGATAAAATAATCGGTAATTTTCCCCCCGTGATTGACGAGTACGCCCGAGGTCTTTGCCACGTCCATTGAGGACCCTCCGCCAATGGCGAGCAGGAAATCACAATTTTCCGACTGGTATTGTGCGGCACATTCCTCGACATTGCGAATGGGCGGGTTGGGTTCAACGCCGTCGTAGATGCTGTAGGAGAGGTGCGCTTTGTCGAGTATTTCTGTAACGCGCGCGACAACGCCGGCCTGGACAAGGCCCCTGTCGGTGACGATTTGCGCCTTTTTCGCCTGCTGTTCGTTCACAATTTGGGGGCATGATGAGGCGCGTGGGACCGTAATAACCAGAGTGATCTTGAAACGCCACGAGCAAACTCCTGTGCGATTTTTATTTTTTGATAGTAAAAAGAAGAAAATGGTTTTTGATGGTGTTGTCAATGAGGTGACGATTCCCAACCGTGAACGTCTCTGCGAATGGGCTTCTCGGTGATTAACCCCACCTGGGTACATCGTCCTGGACCCACGGGCATTGCAGTGTAGCTTGTTCACTAAATGAAAGCAGGCCAAGTTGGGCCTGACCGAGAGGTTTTACCCGTGCCGGGGATGTATTTTGCACGGAACCACCGAAACCTGTCACAAGATACACAACCTATGTAGTATGTCAAGATTCATATACGATAGAACTACACAAGGGAAGCCCTTAGCAGAACAACGCTCGCTTACTCGCGTTTGCTACCCACACCTGAAGGCTGTGGGTTTTACGGGCTAAAAACACATATCAGTGGTGCGGCATTAGCTCAAAACGACATGCCGAAGCGGACGTAATAGCCGACGCCCTCTGGATCGGTGAACCGGTATGCCACGCCCGTGCGGAGGCGGATTGCAGAATAGAG
>JAGWBW010000231.1:4021-4572 GCA_021295695.1 Candidatus Latescibacterota bacterium | reverse complement strand
AAATAATCGAGAAGCACCTGCTGCGTAGAAAAATACTGCGGCCAATTCCTGGGCACAAAAGAATAGGAATACGAGTGATTCGGACTATCAACGCGGCATCCGGGATACGTATTCTCGAGCCATGTCCCCCCCACATCGGCATTCTTTTCCACCACAACAAACGAAATCCCCGCCTCTTGAAGCCGATGCGCCGCCAGCAACCCGGACATCCCCGCCCCAACAATCAAAACCCGAAACTCCCGCTTCTTATCCCCGGGCAACGCATCCATCCCCGGAGGCACAAACGGATCTTCCCCATTCAAAGACAACTCCCCCTCCAAAAACGCCCCGTAATCTTCGGGAATCTCCTCGCCAATCATAAAATTCATCATCTCCCAAACCCGCGCCCGGCTCGGTGCAGGAGGCAAAGTACAACCGCGATCCCGATAGGCCTTCAACACCTCAAAAGCGATCTCCCGAACAACCGCCTGCTCTTCCGCTGTCACACCCGCCTGCGGATCCGCCAGATTCCTCGCCCGTGGACGAATCTCTCCCCGAACAATACCCATATC
>JAGWBW010000231.1:0-3913 GCA_021295695.1 Candidatus Latescibacterota bacterium | reverse complement strand
GGTTGCGCGGCCACCCCATCCGGCATCTCTTCTCGCTCCCGCTCAAGCTGCCCCTCGGGATCGACCCATTGACTCACAATCAGCGAAATCAGCGCCAGAACAGCACCGCTAAAGAAAATCACCTGATATCCAAAATAGTGCCATGCAAAACCGCCCAAAAGCGGTGCCGCAACAGAAGCCACATGATTCATCGTCACACCCATCGCAAGCGACGGCTTGAGATCCGACTCGGGCGCAATCTTGTGCAAATACGTCGTCAGCGCGATCCCACCAAAAAAGATGATATTATCAACACAATACAAAACGTATAGCGTGGGGCGATGCGTCACCACCGCATATCCGAAAAACACAAAGGTCAACCCAATATAACTGAGCGACAGCATCTTCCGCTCGCCGTACTGATCCACCAACTTGCCCATCGTCGGCGCAGTCAGCGTAATCAACGTCTGATTCATCAGCACCAGAATCATCGTCGTATGCACGGGCATCCCGTGTATCTTCACCAGAGCAAAAATCGCAAACGTAATAAACATCTGCTTCCGCATACCCTGCAGAAAATTCAGCGCATAATACAGACCATACCGACGCTTGAACACAAAACTTCGCTCGTCGGGTGGCCGCCTGCGAGACGCAAACAAAATGGCAAAACCACCGCCCACAGTTGCAGCACCCGCCATAACAAATAAACCGTTATACCCGACAAAATCATAAGCCAATTTACAAATCAAAATAGACAACAACCACGCCACACTATTCACACTGCGCAACTGCCCCAACCACTTCCCCTTCTTTCCCCCCGGTGAAAAAAGCAAAGCCATCGACTGCTCCATCGGGATCCAGCAGTGAAATCCCACACCCCACACAAACGAATACACCGCCAGCATAAAAACCGAATCAACCTGCGCATAAGCCATAATCCCCAAACCCATAACCATCAGCGAAATCGCAGCGACAACAGGAGGCGCGAACCGCACCATCAGCGCGACAAAAAACGCATTCATAAAACCCGACACCTCGCGCAGGGCTTCCACATATCCCAATTCGTGCGCTCCGATATTCAGGCGATCAACAACAAAATTGTTGTAAAGCGTCAACTGCACGCCAAAAAAAATCCCCTGCGAAGCAACCGCAAGCGCGAGCAAACGAAAGTCCCGATTCCACTCAGAAATTGGATTATTCAAAAAAACTCCTTTAATTCCCCAACGGCTCCCATACATCGCCAAAAATAGACCGCAACTGCGCCATATCTTCATCCGGCAAAGGCGGGCCGAGAATCGCCTCCACATTTTCTTCCAGATGATCGATATTTGCCGTACCCGACAGCACCACCCCCATCGCGGGATGCGCATTCACATACTTATAGCCCGCCGCGGGCAATGACGCGACATCGCCCTTGACCAGCCAACCCAACGGATCCTCATCTTCCAGCGCATCTCGCGCAATCAACCCCTTATCCTTCGCATACGCGATGCGCTCTTTGAGCACATCGGGCCGAGCCAGTGCCCGCCGAACAGCAACCATGCAAATCACACCCACATCCCGCTCCTGACACATAGGCAAAACCTCGTGCTCGGGTGTTGGACTCAACAAATTATAACCCACCATAGCCGTATCGAACAAATCATCCGCCAAAGCCATAGAAAACATCTCGTGTTTGTGGTCTTCGGCATACGTCTCACTCACCCCAATAAAACCAAACTTCCCCTGATCTTTCAACCTCTCCACCGTGGGCCATAGCCGCTCAATAGCATCAGAATAATGGTGTGGACGAACACCGTGCAACTGCATCACATCGACATAATCCACCTGCAAACGCTTCAAACTCCGCTCGACAGAATCGACGACATCCTCTGGACTCATACGCTCATCATTGCGATGATGATGGGCATGAAATTTAGTCGCCAGAATATAATCATCGCGCGGCACACCCTTAAGCGCGTTTCCGAGAATCGTCTCGCTCTCGCCATACGCAGCAGCCGTATCAAAAAAATTTATACCGAGATCAAGCGCGCGCTGCACCAATCGATTCACGCCCGCTTGATCGACACCCGTCTTTTGTCCCATTTGCGTAGGCCCACCGCCGCCAATACCAATAATCGAAACCTTCAGCCCCGTGCGTCCCAATATGCGATATTCCATAACACCTCCTTTGAATGTATCCAAGATAATTAAAAATTAAAAATTAGGAATTAAGAAATGGTGTACAACTGGTCGCAGTCCAGACCAGTTCATTATCTCACCCTCTAATTTCTAATTTCTAATTTTTAACTGATGTTACGCACGTCAGTCGTTTTGTCATGCTGAGCGAAGTGGAACGAAGCCGAAGCATCTGTTCCACCTACGTCAGTAGAAGATTCTTCGACTCCGCTGCGCTCCGCTCAGAATGACAGGCGCATGATATTGTGCCTATGCGTAACATCAGTTTTTAATTCTGTCACCTTGACAAATCCCACATGCAAAAGTATATTCGTACTAACATCATTATACAGGGCGTGCCATGATCCCTGAAACGCATTTCTTATCCTAAGGAGGCCACGTATGGCACGAGGAGTCAACAAAGTCATTTTGATCGGCAATTCTGGCGCCGATCCCGAGCTTCGATACACGCCAGGAGGCACAGCCGTATCGAACTTCAGCATCGCCACCAACGAAAGCTGGACCGACAGCAGTGGTGAAAAACAAGAACGCACCGAATGGCACCGCATTGTGGTGTGGGGCCGTTTGGCCGAAATCTGCAACCAGTATCTGCGCAAAGGCAGCAAAGTCTATATCGAAGGCAAGTTGCAAACGCGCAGTTGGGAAGGGCAAGATGGGGTAAAGCGCTATACCACCGAAGTGGTTGCCCGCGATATGCAATTGCTCGATACCCGCGGCGAAATGGGAGGAATGGACGGGAGCTATGGCGGTGGCGCGCCCCAGGGCGGAGGGCAGGCAAAACCACAGTCAAACGCTTCTGCATCGGACGATACGTCCGCCACAGAACCACCCCCTTATGCCGCAGACGACGACCTGCCATTTTAGTCGCAATACAAACGACAAAGCCCGCACAGAACTGTGCGGGCTTTTTATTTTATAACTCTATTTTTTATCGCCCTCCATCCCCATAAATCTTCTGTATCGCCTCAACCAAAAAATCTTCGACAACTTGAAAAATTTGCTCGCCCATTTCTGCCGTCGCAGGGCGTGGATCTCCCAACCCCCCGTGCTCGGTATTCTGATCAAAACGCTTGTAAAGACGCAAACCCGAAATACTCTCCCGACGGCACTGACCATCCTCGTGTAAAGCATCTGTTTTCACCAGATCGGGATCTATCGCCATAATCATAGCAGTTTCACACTCACCCGCATGCCCGGATCCCGTTGAACCCAGAGTCAAAACCCCATTTATGTTTTTATCCGACGGTCCGGCATACGGCGTAGTCGTATAAAGATCGACATCTTCATACCTCTCCATAACGCGCTGGCGCAAAACCGAAATATTGGCTTCATTACCCCCGTGGCTATTAATCAAAAGAAATCGCGTAAAACCGTGTTCAATCATACAAACGAGAACATCGTTCATAATCGCCAGATGCGTCTCGGACGACGCCGAGACCGTACCGGGATACTTCATATGATGCTGCGAATACCCCAGCCACATAACGGGCAAAACAAGCACATCCCGGGACAACCGCTTCTCAATGCGATTGACCACCTCCTGAAGAATCATCGTATCGGTAAACACGGGCAAATGCAGACTGTGTTGTTCGAGCGAAGCCACGGGTATAATAACCAGCAAATCACGCGACAAAGCATCGACATCTGGAGAAGTCATATTGGCGAGAAACATAAAAGCTCCTTAGAGACTGTTTTAAAACTCATTTTGCCCCTTCTCAGCGATGCGCTATTGCCCTGTCATTCTGAGCGGAGCGCA
>JAGWBW010000230.1 GCA_021295695.1 Candidatus Latescibacterota bacterium | reverse complement strand
ATCGTCGTTGATCACATAGAATGCCTGGTCCAATCCCAAACTGACGACCAATAGCCAGCGATCAAATACAAAACGCCCCGCCCAAAAAAACAATGGTCAAAGCGGGGCTTTTCTTTTTATCCTGAGATATGTATCTTAATATAGAATTCTGGCAATACCCTGAACAAACACCACGCAGCATATATCCAACTTATCAATCAAACCTGCCATGGCTTTCAAAGTAAAAATCAAAAATATCGGCAAACTCAAAGATGCAGAAGTCTGCATCGGTCAGTTCACTGTGTTTGCGGGGCCAAATAATACGTGCAAGAGCTTTGTATCAAAACTCCTGTATTCTCTTTTTAATGCAATGAATGCGAACCATGTCGCGACACACCTAAACAACTTGATCGAACCTATTAAGCGCGATTTGTTGGGGACGAAATTATGGGTGCCTTATGGTAAAGGTAATCTCTCGTGGCTGCCTGCATTAAAAAAGGAGGCTAAAAAATTAGAAGATCTTGTTAAAGTGGCTTCGGCTGACGAGCTGGATGAGCTTATTCCCGCCCTCATCAGCCAAACAGAAAAAATACAGGAGCTAGTTGATGCGACTCTAATGAACACAGGACATCGAAAAGATCTGGAAGACATCAAAAATTTCTTATCCGAGTTGAACGAGGAACTTCACCAAACAAAAACGGAAAATTTTATAGTTGCAGGTATAGGGTATGAACTTTCAGAAAATCTGATTCAGAACTTTCAAGTTTCTATTGTTTCTGATCTAATAAGGAAAGAAGGAGCACCCTCAGAGGTCGGGGTTGAGGACTTTGGAAAATTTGCATTCCTGGACGAGGGGGTTGGATTCGAAATAGATAGATCAGGGGTAAAGCAATTGCAGCAATACTCCAGAGTAATCTATCTGGAATCACCCGTTTACTGGAAATTGAAAACCGCGTTGGAAAACACCAGGGATTACGTTCAACAGCGATACGGCAGTGGAACACTCAGTAGTGTTCCGGGATATTTCTATGATCTTGCAAGCGCATTGAAATTTGAATACACTGGGAAAATGGCCTTCCCGGATGTATATACAAAGTTGACCGGCAAAAATGTTATAGGTGGAAAGATTGTCCTTCCAGGAAAATGGCAACAATTTCTCATTGCCTGTCACAGCTATGGGAATCGCCAACCTCGGCATCCTGGCATTGCTAATTGAGCGCAAGGTACTGGACAAAGGGACATTTCTATTTATTGATGAGCCAGAAGCGCATCTGCATCCGGCATGGCAGGTCGTCATGGCTGAGGCATTATTTGAGCTTGCAAAAGGAGGAGTCAACGTCGTGATTGCCACGCACAGCGCAGATATCCTCCAATGGCTGGACGTTCATGTAAAGAAGAACCCTGAGGATAAACAACTCATTGCGCTCAACCAATTTTCTCTCAACGGCGATAAAGTTGATGAAGATTTTGAAACAGATAAAGTCGAAGAAGATTTTGAAATGAAGATGGGGAAAATTATGCATGAATTGACCAAGCCCTTCTCTGATCTGTACATTGAGGGGATATGATTGACCTCGAAAAATTCCTGGAACCGATTGAACTTGCTGGTACACCTCTTAAAGACCACCGTGCATACCGCATGGATGGCGAATCACCGCAACCTGATATACTGAAAGGTGCTTTATCACGCAAAATTGTAGATGAGGTCGAAGTTTTACCGGCTGATGAATTTATCGGCAAACTCTCAGAACATACAATCACTTCTTGAATTAACCGACATGTTCAAAACCTGACGCATCGTGGATTACTTCGTTGTGCTGCGCGTGGCGGCTAAAACCATGCCGCAATGACAAGCTCAAAATCGATATGGATAGCTTTTTTTCGATACGCTATCTTGTGCTAGAGGAATACGCCTTCTACGAAGTTGCTCACAGGGACATGGATACACAACCAGGCAGACAAGATCGGGTTACATATCCGATACAAGACGATGTGCGACTGGACGTCTATTGGCGAAATGATCGCGCGGGTTACGGACCCGCAGCATCTGTGTATGCTTATAATCAGGAGGTTTTGCGTCTGGACTGCTTTGGAGAAGCAAAAAAACACGGGGGGAAGGGCCACTGCCACATCAACCTGAAACAGACCCGGGCAAGGCAATGGATGTACCCCCCCGGAACGGTTCGAGACCATATCGGGCACGCGATACACGACCTAACACACAACCTGCGTTTTTGTCTCTCGACAAATGTGGATGAAAGGATTCAGCAGATCGAAATCAATCAGGAAACACTACAGCCGATTGCCCAGGAGGTTGAAGCAAAAATGCTGGCATTTGCAGACAAGCTCAACCTGAAATAAACGACCACCCACAGAGCAGGCAGTCACCCAAACCGGGAGCTATCCATGGGCACCCTGCACGGACATATTATCGACAGCGCGACCGGCGAACACATCAACGCCAAAGTACACGTCCTGACCGCCAACGGTCGTTTTTGCCACCCGCGCGACGCCATGCTCAAACGCGGACCCGGCACACCCTTCTTCTTCTGCGATGGCGAATTTGAAGTTCAAGCCTCGCGCGGGCGCACCGACATATTGGTCGAACGCGGCACGGAATACGAACCCATCCGCACCGTAGTCGAAATGCCGGAAAACGGCGTCAAAGACGTCGAAATCACCCTCAACCGCTGGTATATCCCGCAGGAAAACAACTGGTATCCGGGCAACACACACATCCACTACGACGAAAAAGAAACCCGCCCCGACGACCGACTCGCCATTGACTGTAGCGTGGAAGGCTACAACGTCACCGTCGTAAGCGTCCTCGACAGAAGACAACTCCCCTACGCCAGCAACAAATATCCCATCGGCGTAATGAACGAATTTACCACCGCACACCACGTACTCGACATCGGCGAAGAAAACCGCCACTACGGCGAAAACTCGCCCTGGGGATTTGGATATGGGCACGTCATGTTCCTCAACATCCGCAACCTCATCCAACCCGTCAGCCGCGGCCACATCCTCACCGCACAATTCGACCCCGACTATCCGCCGCTGTCCTTTTGCTGCGACGAAGCCCGCGATCAAGGTGGTATTGTAATATGGTGTCACAACGGTCGCGGCATGGAAGCCCCCATAGCCGCGGCACTGGGCAAACTGGACGCCTTCAACCTGTTCGACCCCTTCTGGATGGACCCCGAATACGACCTGTGGTACAAACTGCTCAACTGCGGCATCGCCCTGCCCGCCTCCACCGGCACCGACTGGTTCGTCTGCTCCAACAACCGCGTCTATGTCAACACCAGAGGCGCGTTCTCCTACGAAAACTGGATAGACGGCATGAAATCGGGCAACACCTTCATCACCAATGGTCCCGCCATTGACCTGAACGTAAACGATCACCCCATGGGCACCACAGTCGAATTGCCCTCTGGTGGCTCGCTCGACATAGAATCTACCTTCACATCCTTTTACCCTATTCACTGCGCTGAAATCGCGATGAATGGACGCATCATCCACAGAGAAAACTATCCCGAAGGCAAACGCGAAGGCGCCATTCGTCATCGGGTAGATATCGACCGCGACGGCTGGGTCGCCGCCCGGGTCTGGGGCAACCAGCGCGACAGCTTTGACCAATCGATCTACGCGCACAGCAGCCCGGTTTATTTTGCCTGCGGCCGTCCACCTGCCGAGCGCAATGAATCCGCGCAGTATTTTCTCAACGGCATCGAAGAAGCGCTCAAATGGATCGACACCTATGGCCGCTACAACACCGACCAACAACGCGAAGAAGTCAAAGACCTATTCCGCCAGGGGCGAGAGGCGTATGCGCGCCTGATAAATTGAAAACCCTGAACAAGAAACTACAACACCATGACCGAAGACGAAAAATATCTCTTTGACCTCAACGGGTATCTCATCGTTGAAAACGTCTTGACCAAAGACGAACTCGTCCTGGCGAACGAAGCGGTTGATCGCCACCTCGACAAGGGGCGTGTTCGCCCGAGAGAACAGCGTCTTGACGGCGACTCACCAGCCCTTGAAGGCACGCATGGTCGCGGCGAACTGAGCAAACTCATCCATTGGGACGAACCCTGGTGCAATCCCTTCCGCGACATGCTGGCGCACCCTCGCATTGTGCCCTATCTCAACGAAATACTCGGCAAGGGCTTTCGCGTCGATCACCAGATGTTCTTGCTCTGGATGGACAAAGGTGCCGAAGGCCATCGCTTCCACGGCTCCTCTGGACCTGGATTTGACCCCAACCAGTATTATATATTCAAAAATGGCAAAATGCACAACGGACTCACCGTCGTCTCCATCCAGCTCACCGATGTCAACCCGGGCGATGGCGGTCTCTCCCTCGTTCCTGGATCGCACAAAAGTAATTATCCCTGTCCGCAGGAAATGCGTCTCTACCAGAAACACCAGGAACACATCCGCCAGATCATCTGTAAGGCAGGCGACGCAATCATCTTCACCGAAGCCGTCACACACGGCACCCTGCCCTGGAAAGCAGACCATCCGCGGCGGTCAACGCTCACCCGCTACACCGCCGGCAACATGGCTTATGTACGCGCCTACGACACACCCGAATGGGCAAACGAACGACAACGCGCGGTCATGGAACCGCCCTATCACACGCGGCTAAATCGCCCAACACTTGAAGAGTGATCAGGTCTGGGCATCCTGCGAAAGAATACATCCCGTATGAAACCAATAACGAGAAGAGCACTCATCCGTTCCGGCCTTGCCTGTTGCGCGATCGCCCCCTGGTTGAAAACTCTGATAGCGGTCGCCAACACCGGCCAGCTTGAACCACAAACAAGGAGGCACATCATGACACAGACATCATCTGGCGTGACCGACACCGAGATTATTCTCGGCGTGTCCGCAGCGTTCTCCGGTCCATCCCGGGGATTGGGCATCGAACTGTATCGCGGTGCCAGTGCGTATTTCACACACATCAACCAGCAGGGAGGTATTGCGGGACGCAAAGTAGCCCTCAAAACCTATGACGATGGCTACCAGCCCGACCCCTCCGTCAAAAACACCCTGAAATTGATGTTGGAAGACGAGGTGTTTTTGCTCTTTGGTTATGTCGGAACGCCCACCGTAACCCGCGTACTCCCCATGCTCAAAAAATTCCAGGACAGAAACATCTTCCTATTCTTTCCATTCACCGGCGCGCAACCCCAGCGAGAACCGCCTTATGGCGACTTTGCCTTTAATCTGCGCGCTTCCTACCGCCAGGAAACCGCTGGTCTCGTCGATAATTTTATTCGCATCAACCGAAAACGCATTGCCGTATTCTATCAAGCCGATGCTTATGGTCGCAGCGGATGGGCAGGCGTAAGAAGTGCCCTGAAGCGGCACGGAGAACAAATAGTGGGCGAAGCCACGTACCGCCGCGGAGAAAAATTTACCGGCAGCATGCGAAAACAGGTCGAAATACTAAAAGCATCAGACCCGGAAGCTGTGATCTGCATCGGAGCCTATGCGGCTTGTGCGGCCTTTGTGCGCGACGCCGTTGACCTCGGCCTGAGGGTTCCAATTGCCAACCTGTCCTTTGTCGGAAGTGAAAACCTCTTGAAACTCCTCACCGAAGGACAAGAAAACAGCGATTCGTACACGCAACTGCTCGTAAATTCCCAGGTCGTGCCCAGTTACGAAGAAACATCCACGCCAGCCATCCAGGAATACCGCGAATTAATGGAAAAATACGTCCCTCAACCACCCGAAAAACTGGTAAAAGAAGACTACACACCCTTCGCTCAGAGCTTTGTCAGCCTCGAGGGATTTCTCAACGCCAAATTGATGGTTGAAATTCTGCGCCGCGTCG
>JAGWBW010000229.1:997-6124 GCA_021295695.1 Candidatus Latescibacterota bacterium | reverse complement strand
ACGAGCAGATCACTCAGATGAAAAGGCTCCTGGTCATACAAAAATTGTTCCTCATTGCGTGCAATACCAATTGCGCCGGATGTCTGATCCAATAATTCTACAGAAACATGATAGCTGCCTTGAGGTACAGACAATGTGCGAAAGATCAACAGGTGATCGTTGCGATGTCGTGCAGCAGCATTGGAGGCTGGCTTCTGCGGCGGCAATGCAAAGCTCACGGATTTGCGATATTTATACACCTCATTCCACTGCTGATCAAAGAAGAACACCCCATCCCAAAAACCCACCTTGCCCGTTTCGGGATTTTCTGTTAATCGGTCTTTTGGAATCATATAGCTGAGTTCGACGCGCATGCTGTCTCGTTCTTCAAAGGCGGCGATCTGATGGGGAAGAGTGTATTTTCGATTGAGGTAAGGATCGACAAAGCGTTGGGCTGTTTTTCGGAAGATATGATGCGGGGCTTCTGTCAATATAGATGCAGGTGGAACAAGGGAACCCGGTGATATTCTCCACATAAAATACGGTCGTATCCTCTTAGCATCAGTCTCTGCTCTCTTCGTGATCGTAAAACCACTGGTTTTTATTGCAGGCACCGCGCTTGGGAGGTAGCCTACAGCACCACCGCAGAAATGCCAGATATCATCCGTAGTACCACAAAATTTGAACTGGAAATTTTCGTAATACCAGAATTCCATCATTGCGGCATCCAGGACCTTTTCAGAATCCCATGTCCCTTTATTGGTTGTCACGCGACGTCTATATCTTCCAAATTTGATATAGGTCTTCCCCATATCCGTCTGCCAGCCCTCGACATCATCTGAAAATCTCCTGAATCGCAAATTCGAATACGCTATGCGACTAAAGTGCTCCATCTTTCTTTCGTTAAAATCAGACAAATAGAGCGGGTCCTGATGCTTCCAAAACATCTCGCGTTCCAATAACTCATCAATTGCCTGCGTCGTATCGAGGGATGCATGCTCTTCTTCGGATACAAGCAGATCAATAGATTCGAGTAGCTCGCGCTCTTCAACACGCATCAAGTCAAGGGCGCGTTGATAGTATTCATGCGAGTCATTAAATTCGCCAATCTGATAGGCGGCAAGGCCACAGAACAACAGTGCATTTTTGTCATCTGGNNNNTGAAACGCATACCAGTCCTCATCTTCAAAGTAGAGGATGCCCAGCAAATAATAGGATTGCTGATTAGTGGCATCCAATTGGATGCTTTTTCGCAAGACCTGCACTGCTTCTTGTTTGGATTCCTGGGCAAAGGTCTTGAAATCTTTTATCCTATGATTCATTGCCATTGTCTTGTAATGTGGTCCCAAGGACCCCATGTCCATATCTTTCAATGGCGCTCTTCTATCTTTCTGTGATAGGAAATCATACACCAAGAACATACCTATACTATTGAGGACAACCGTATTTTGCGGATGCTTTTTGGTCATGTCTTTGAATTGGTTCAAGGCGCGTGACCGAAAGCCTTGATGCCACAAAATTTTTCCGCGTGTCAGCCGATATTCAGCATTGTCGGAGTCAATCGCGATTGCCTGCTGTATCATTCGCATTGCGCGCTGTCGGCCATTTATGGTGTGGTCCAACAGATGTAGTTTGGCCAATTCGTTGTATGCAGGTGCATAATCTCTATCTTTGGAAATAATCTCCTCCAAAGCCACAATGCTTTCCGCACGACTCACATGACCGACTTGCTCTACTGCTGCCTGAAATAGTGCGTCTATTGTGGATTCTCCTCTGGACAAGCCAGAACCTAAAAGGCAGGCCAACGCAATCAATCCGATATGAGTTGTAAATCGCATTGTTATTTCCTTTAAAATGATCATCAATTCTATAAAAAAGGTTATCAGCCGTCTGTAGTACCAGTGGATAATAATGCTTTCACTGCCTCTTCCGTGCGTTCTCCTCGCAGATTTAGTGCATTGATGAAGCCATTTTTATCTATCAGAAATACCGATGGGATGCCCCATACACCGTAGGATTTTGTTATCTCCTGTGATTTTTCTCGACCATATACTTGCACATAGTCCAGTTTTTCTTTTTTTACAAAATCTCGCAGTGCTTGCTCATCCCGGTCCAAACTAACACCCACGACTTCCAATCCCTGGTCGCGGTAGGTTTCGGCAATTTTTTTCATTGTCGGAATTTCCTTGATGCACGGGCCACACCACGTTGCCCAAAAATCAATCAATACAGCTTTTTCACCCCGGTAATCTGAGAGACGAAAGGTTGACCCATCCAGCCGTTTGGCCTCAAAATCGGGTGCCGTATCCCACACGCGCAACGTCCCGAGTCCGTGCGTGTCCAGGTGCTTTTGCATATCCCGTTCTGCCAGCATAGCCAAATTTTCCGTATAATTTAATTTTTTCTTTTTTGTAAGATCAACCGTATCGACCTTGCTCCAGAGCATACTGCCAAAGGGACGATCCCATTTGGTAAAAGAAAGGGCAATCCGCGCAGAAGGCAGATCTCGGACTTCAAACTGTCCTTTTGGATTTGTTTTTGTGCTCCTGAGTGAGGCGTAGTGCCTGAGATCATCAGTTAAAACATAGGCATCTACATAAACATCTGAAACAGGCTGTCCGTTGTAAGTTGCAACACCGGTTATTTGTGCATCGCTCAGGGGTTCAAAATTCAGTGTCACATCGCGGTCTTCAATCGCCAACCTCCGAGATTGAATAGAGCGGTTCAATGTGACCATCCGCCCATCTCGCTTTACCCGGTCAAGTACGTTCACCCTGATGAAATACTTACCTGGCTCCAGGCCCTCCAAACGATACGCACCATTTGCATCTGTACGGCCTGTTTTGATTCTGGATTCCGCTCCAATAAATAGGGCAAAGGAACTGACTGTTAGCCTTTCTACGGGCACTCCAGTTAGCGACACCACACCCGAAATAGAATACAAACGCGGACGCGCTACCTGAATATCTACTATGCCATCGACAGGCATAACTTCTTGACTCACAATTCCAATCCCGGGATGATTCACCCAGAGATGGCCGCCCTCTACGTCATTCAAAGTGAACAGACCCGATGCATCGGTATAAGTATTGCGTTGAAAGGGCAATGGTGGGAGTAAATATATTTTTTCTTCAGGATCTGGTGGAGGTCCAAGGCCAACGCGTGCCCAGGTAATGGGGTTGCCCAAATCATCAACAACGCGACCGCGAAACATTGTTCCTTTTTTGAGACTAATCACTACTTGCTCTTCAATGGCATTTTCAACTTCCCGTGTGGTTTGTGCATACCCTTCTGCGGCGATGTCAAAAGTAGCCTGTGGTCCCGCGACCTGCCAGCCTTCAAATTTCCCATTGGCATTTGTGGTCACGACCTGGGGAGACAATCGTCGATCGTCTAAAGAATCATCTGAAATCACCACGACTGCATTGGCTATTGGATTATTAGATGTGTCGAGTACGCGACCTGATATGCGGCACGAGTTGAGCAAGAGCAGATCGACCTCTTCAATTTTATCCTCGGGTTTTGCTTCAACAGTCACGGGTTCAGCCGCATTCTTGGACGCGATCCGCACGCGATATACGCCAGGAGTGACTTCAACGCGATAGCGGCCATTTTCATCTGTCAGGGTTCCCGCATGCACTTCGCCATCGTCGTATTCAACCCATATTCCCATATTTGCTACGGGTTGGCCATCGCGCTGATCTATCACCTTGCCAGAAATTGTTGTCAGATGATCAGTGGGTGGGCGATACGATGCAGTGCCAGAAAGTTTCCATATCTTTGACATACTCGTTCTGGGTGGTATAATACTGGAAACACTCAGATAAAAAGACCCATCTCCTTTTTCAACCAAACCCCATACAAAATCGCCGGGAATGCCGTGCTTGCGCGTCAACCGCAACCACATCCCATCTTTATACCGCACGAGACCTTTTGCCTCTACATCCCGCTGGTCATCTCGTGACGTACCAAACCACAAATCTCCGTTTTCTGTTTTCCAGATATATCGAAAAGCGCGAATGGGTAATCCAACCTGGGCATCATAGTGTGTCCAGGCAGTACCATCAAAACTCGATAGCGTTGGTCGGCTTCGCATTATAGTACGCCCGAAAAGCGATCCACGTGTAGCCCAAAGCGTGCCTTCCTTGTCATAAAATAGCTTATAAGTCTTGCGTCCCTCGTATATATTGCCATTACGCACGCCCTCTACGGGCACGCTATCGACAATATGAGAGGTCCATTTCCCATCTTTGTAATGGCTCAATCCGCGATAGGTAGCGATCCACACGCCGCCTTGTGGACCGGCTTCGACATCGTAAACCCGATTGTGAATCAACCCATCTTCTACAGTATAGTTGTGCCAGGTTTCGCCATCAAAGTGCAAGATACCATTTCCGCCCTGGACACGGTCATTGCCACCGCGTGTTCTAACACTTTTTTCATGACCCTGAGCAATCCAGATACCGCCATTATCATCTTCGGCAAATTTATAGCCAACAGTGATTTTTCCCAGGCCCGTTGTTTTTGAATCCCATATTCGCCAGGTTTCTCCATCGAAGTTCGCGATAATCGGGCGACTTTTATATGTGCCAGCAAACCATATCGAGCTATTGCGCGCTTGCATAAAGGCTCTAATGCTCGTAAATGAACCACCCTCTGGCAATGTGAACTTTTGCCACGTATCCCCATCCTGTAAATAGAGACCGTTCTCGCCGCGCCACCACAGGCGATCATCGCGCATTTTTCGCGGAAGTTCTCGTTGCGATACGTCGCTGGT
Organism: Candidatus Latescibacterota bacterium; assembly: GCA_021295695.1. Classification (GTDB taxonomy): domain Bacteria; phylum Latescibacterota; class UBA2968; order UBA2968; family UBA2968; genus VXRD01. Next base: position 1,368 of record JAGWBW010000229.1, on the reverse strand, counting down.
ATCGACTACGGCTACGCCGCCCTCGAGCACGATTTTTTTATCATTCTTATCAATCTTTGCTGTGGTCAGGCTGCCAATGGCCGTTGCTCCACCAATAAATATCACTGCCATTACAAGTGCTGACACGCGACCAACGTGCGGCGTTACATGACCGCCCAGGGTGATGATGCGATTGACTCGCGCCATGACCTGAGCCTTGCGCGCCATGTCCATGCCTAATGCCATCGCAGGACGAGGACGTAGTTGGGTCGCCACATTCAGGAGCGTATCCGCATAGCTTTCAGAATTGCCGGTTGTCGTCACGGTCCAATCATCACAGGCTTGTTCTTGAACTTCAAAGAGCAGATGCTTGACGCGGTGGAATAGGGGAT
>JAGWBW010000229.1:0-868 GCA_021295695.1 Candidatus Latescibacterota bacterium | reverse complement strand
TGAGTTGGGCCGCTGATTTTTTTACTGACAGATAGTGCGACAGGTCGCCGAATACCCAATTGATTCTTTAAGACTTGCAAATCATTTTGGAGTTGTTCATCTTCACAGGGGAATAGAGACCGGCGAAACTTACAAACCATTATCAGACAATAGATTATGCGAATTAACAAAATCAACACACCAATAGCATAAAACGCCATCACACCACACAGAATATAGGGCGTCCAATCAATGGATTTTGTTGAGGCATTTTTTGCGAAAACGATCTGCACTGGTGAGGGAGATACGAAGTCTTGAGATAATTCAACGTCCTGGGATAGAGCCTTAGCAGATACCCTTTGTTGCTTCAATGCAGGTGCGAATTTTGCCAGAGGTGTCTCAGGGACAACTACAGGTTGAGGAGATGGAATAGCCGATTCCGAAGGTGGCGATGGTGTATCAAATTGAAATCGCAGGGAAGGTAGGCACAAAGACGCGATGGGTATGACCAGCACCCCGACAAGACACCAGTTCAAAAGCAAACTGCGCTTTGATGCCTGGCGCGTGCTCAGAAGCCATACGGCAAAGAGAACAAGACCCATAAAGAGCGTAGTCTTGATAGTCGCATCGAGGAGGAATATGGCAATCGGGTCCAGGGCATTGACCAATGTATCGATCATGATGTGCCTCCTGTGCGCTGCTTGAGTTTCTTACGCAATTTTATCACATCGCCCAAATCTATCCCTCCATCTTTAACCAGTCGCGCCAGCAGCAGTTCGGCTGAACCACCAAACAGTTTTTGAATGATGTGTTTCAGTGCTACAGATTGAACCGACTGTTGTTCGATTATGGGGCGGTACAAATTGGCGCGTCCTTGCTTTTCGTGCGC
>JAGWBW010000228.1 GCA_021295695.1 Candidatus Latescibacterota bacterium | reverse complement strand
TCAATCGAACCATCGGTTGAGGCACTATCAACCACAACGATTTCCACTTCCTCGGCTATATCCTGTGCATATAACGAGTTCAGACACTGCGAGAGCCAGTCCCGCGTATTGTAGTTGACGATGACAATTGCCAGCCGCGCATTCATGTCGCCACTCCCTCAGACAGGCCACAGGTTAAAAAAAAATTTACTACGAGATTGCGATAGGGTATTTTATTCTTTATTCAGATATCCTTAGAAAATAACAAAAAACAAAGAAACCGGAGAACCTTATTATGAGAATCCAGGTCTATGCCTGCCACGAAGGCGTACAGGAAAGTCTATTGCGCGAATGGGTCGCACGCGGCCATGAAATCTACCTCACCGAAGGCTTTGGACAATGGGAAGAAAAACAGGCTCCGGTACCCGAAGGCGTCAAACGCGAATGGCCGAGCAATCCCGATGTCATATGGGTCGGCTCAACGCAGGACGTGGGATACGCCTTCCTGTACAAATGTAAAAAACTCCGTCCCCAGATTCCCATAGTACTCACCCACTGGTGGGTACCATCAATCAAGCGATTTGCGGGAACCGTGTACAAATTCGCCCATCAAATCAGCGTGTGCGAATGGGGCCGCGAATATCTCCTGAAACGCTGGCACATTGACTCCGCAGTCATGTACTGCCCCGTAGATCCCGACATCTTCACCTTAAGAGAAGAAGACCCCGACCCCAAGCGCGTCCTGTGTATTGGCAATCACTTTGTATCGCGCGACATCATGGGCTGGGAGTATCTGGAACCTATTATTCACAAAGTCTATGAACAAGACCCCGAAGTACACTTCGAATTCCTGGGCATCAATCCCGAAATCGACCCCAACAACTATCCCAATGTCTCCAAGCGCGCACTCCTCCAAAACGAAATGCCCGACTACCAGGCCAGAGCGAGGTGCGTTGTAATCAGCACCACCTTCAACCTCATCCCACATTCGCTCTTGGGCGCAATGGCACTGGGACGCAATGTTGTCGCATTTGATCTCCCATCACTAAGCGAAGTCATCGAACACGGAAAAAGTGGATACCTCATCCCCCGCTACGATACCGATGCCTTTGCCAAAAAAATCCTCCAACTCACCAGCACACCTGTCAACCTGGAAATAGGGCGCAGAGCACGTGAAAACGTATTGGCGAAATGCGACTATGGGCTCGTAGCATCACAGTATGAAGAATTTTTTGAAGCCTGTGCTGACATGGGGTAAGTCAGTAAAGTGAAAAAATAAGCGTCCTGAAGGCATCACAATATGACGTGCAAAATTTGTAACAACGAGCAAGGCAACCAAAATTACGAGGTACGAGAGATGATGTTCGGCATTGGCGAAACCTTTTGCTATTTCCAATGTGCCGAATGTAAATGCCTACAGATTGTGGAAATTCCCTCCAACATGGCACGCTACTATCCGGAAAACTACTACTCTTTTCAGCAGAAAAATCACGCCAACAGAGTCGTTCGATTCGCATTAAAATTGCGGGATCAATACGCTTTTTCGGGCCGTGGACGAATCGGTCAATTCATCCATGCGAGATACCCCAGGCCAGCGTTGCATTCCCTGCGTTACCTTCAACTCGCGCCGACTGCCAGGATACTTGACGTAGGGTGTGGTGCAGGCACCCTGTTGTATTCCCTCCGCGAACTCGGGATGAAAAACCTGCTCGGCATTGATCCGTTCAACGCCAAAGACATCACCTATGAAAACGGAGTCCGCGTATTAAAGAGAGACATATTTGACATCCAGGGAACCTATGACCTTGTGATGTTCCACCACGCCATTGAACACATGGCCCAACCTGCTGAAACGCTGGTCAAGACCGCGGCACTTTTAAAAAAAAACGGCTACTGCTTGTTGCGGATGCCTATCGTGTCTTCCTTCGCCTGGGAACACTACGGCACCTACTGGGTACAACTCGACGCACCGAGACACTTTTATCTTCATTCTCACAAAAGCATACAGATCCTCACCGAGCGCGTTGGATTGGAACTGCGCCATGTAGCCTACGATTCTACGGCTTTCCAATTTTGGGGAAGTGAACAATACGCCAGAAATATACCACTGCGCCATAGACGCTCATACCTGGAAAACCCAGACGCTTCAATATTTTCCAAAAAGGAAATCGCGCAATTCGCCCAACAAGCAGTGGAATGCAACCAAGCGCATCGGGGCGATTCAGCCTGTTTCTATTTTCAAAAATTTTAAAAAAAGGCGAGAACCATGCGTACTTTTAACCTCGCGCAACACGAGAGCAAACCCTATTTCTTGCCTGCGCTGGGCCTGTGTGGATTGCTCATGGGCATTCTCCTCTTTGACGCCAACCTCTCCCTCACTGGCGACAATGCCCAATTCATCAACCTGGGGCGATCTCTTGCAGATGGGTATGGACTCTCGGAAACCATCGAAGGCGAACCCACCCCACATACCAAATACCCCTTTGGATTTCCGCTCCTCCTCGCCATTGTCCATATCATCTTCCCCGGCAACCTCATCGCACTCAAAATTCTCGTCGTCCTCTTCTACGCCATCTCAATCCCACTCACCTATCTCCTCATCCGCCGCTTTGCCAGTCCCCCGATGGCGCTCGGCGTAAGCGCGCTATGTCTCGTCTCTTCCCTCTTGTTGGATTACTCGCACCAGGTCATGTCCGAAATCCCCTTTCTCCTATTTTCTCTCATAGCTCTTCTACTACTCCACCGCGCACAAAAGTCCGATACCCTATCCGCACTCGCATTTGCAATCATCGCCATAATCGCTGCCTACTACATCCGCAGCGCAGGCCTCATCCTCATCGGCACCGGCATCGTCTTCTTTGCCCTGCACAAAAAATGGAAAGAAGCGGGCCTCATCGCCATAGGCAGCTTCCTCCTCGCCCTGCCCTGGCAAATCCGCAATGCAGCACTCGGCGGCACCCCCTACATCGAACAACTCCTCAGCGTAAACCCCTACCGCCCGGAAGAGGGCATGCTCACACTCACCACCCTGATTGAACGCATCCTCGCAAATCTCGACCTCTATGGCCTGCTCGTCATTCCCTACATCTTGCTACCCAGTTCTATCGATACCAGCACTTTCGCCGGCGTCGGAATTTTCTTCTCCGGCCTGATTCTCTACGCTCTGATTACCGGACTCATAAAACGGCACTTGCTCATCGTGTACCTCACCTGCTATCTGTGCCTCTACATCCTCTGGCCTGAAATGTGGTCCGACACGCGCTTTCTCGTCCCGGCCATACCCATCCTCTTCTACGCCATCCTCACCAGCATGGACGAACTGCTCCACCTTCTCGCCCGAGCACTAAAAAAAACCGCCTCGCGCGCGGGCGCCGTACTCTTTTTTCTCTTTATCCTGGGCTCAAATATCTATGAAACCAACTACCTCGCCGGACACATCGGGAAGTTGCCACCCAACTGGGACACTTACTTTGCCGCTGCAGAATGGATTAAAGACAACACCGATCCAGATGTCAAAATCGCCTGCCGCAAACCCTATCTCATGAACGCGATTGCCAACCGCAAAGCCACGGGCTACGCATGGAAAGCACCAGATGAGGTGATTGCCGAATTTGAACAAAAAAACATCGACATCGTCATCATCGACCAGATCGGATATCGCTCCACACCCGAATTTCTCATCCCCGCCATCCAGGCACATGAAAACCGCTTTAAAATCCTCCACCTCGTACGCGATCCCAACACCTACGTCTTAAAATTCAAATGACCACTCGATTCACATTTGTAAAAAAACGCGCGCTTTGCTATCTTTGTGTTTAGGGGCAGGTTTTAAACCTGCCCCTACTGACTGACCACTACTGACCACTGACGTAGGGGCGAGGCATGCCTCGCCCCTACAATCGGATAAATAATCACTAAACCATGCCCGACCTCAGCCTCGTCATACCCCTGCTCAACGAAGAAGAAAGCCTGCGCCCGCTCATGGAACAAATCCGCGGCGTGCTCGCTACCCAGGACA
>JAGWBW010000227.1 GCA_021295695.1 Candidatus Latescibacterota bacterium | reverse complement strand
CAGTAGCAAACAACGGCAGGGTCAATTGACCCTCGCAAGTAGTCATCGACATCATATCTGCGCTGTCCCGTTTTTGTGCAAAAAGATTTAATACGACCAGTATCAGCCCAACGCCTCAATGTGTTGGGGTGCAATCCTAATCCCTCGCATGCAACTCTACTCGGAACATAATTCATATCAATGATATACAAAAAAAAGTTAGCAAAAGTCAATGTTTTATCTACTTTGCGTTAGCCCTCTAAAAAGCTAATTCTGCCCCTCGAAGTCACTGACAAAGATTAAAAAGTCTGGAAAATCAACCTGACCATCGCCATCCAAGTCAGCCTCAGCGACGTAGCCGGAAAAGATGTCTCTTGTGCCGAAGGCATCAGCGAAAAATAAGAAATCGGTAAAATCGACATTGCCATCGCCATTGAAATCAGAGCGTTTCCTGTGGCGTATCACCAGTATCGCTTGCATTTCAGTCTCGGAAATAGACGTGCCATAAACGGAGATAATATCGCCTTTCATCAAGTCGGAAAAAGGGATCACAAAATTGAGAAAGTCATCGAAGTTACCAGACAAAAATACCGGGACAATATCCTGAATAGACTTCTGGATGTTGACAATGAGAGCCTGTGACGCATCCACAATCATATTTGGGCGACGATAAGGAAACTGGACAGAAAACGAATAGCTTTCAGCATCGACGCTACCAATGCGGACTTCTGAGAAATCAATGGCTTCTGGCTCTGGCTCTCCCTCCAACATGATTTGCAAACCCGTTACGCTTTGACCATTGACAACCTGAACGAGTGCTGTGGAATCAACACCTCCTGTCAGGGCGTTTATCCCTTTCAAAATGCCCGTATCTTTTCTGTTTCCCTGTGCATCAATCACCTCTTGATACGCAATTATCGCATAATCCCCATCAGGCACATGTTTCAATCTAAATTCCAACTGTTCATTGAAACCCGTAATGCGAACAATGGCAAGCTCAAACAGGTCAAAGTCCTGTTCACTCTCCAGAGCTTTTAAATATCGTTCAGAGTCAATGAGGGCAATCCCACCCTCTCCCATTGTAAGCGGTACAACACCCTCTGGCAAAATAGCCTTACCAGAAATTTCGGCATCTGGCAATTCTGTCGTGCCCCAAAAATACTGCTGTACCTCCTCAATAGGGTCTGAATCATTGCGGTTTATCACCATCTGATAGGTCGCACCTGCGGGCAGGTCAACTATCCCCGTCAATGTCATGCGGTCTTCGCTGACCGCGACACCTGGCCCTTGCGTGGCATTGTAAAGCGATATGGCAAACTCAAAAGGGTATGAGAGAATCTGCAAACCTGCAATCCTGTACCTGAATTTTTCCTCCTCCTCCTCGCGCGTTATGGGCGTGTTATATGTAATCTCAAACTTCTGCATGCCACTTGGCACAGGCGGGTTCTTCACATCTTCCTGAAGTGTCACGCCACCTATCACAAATGAAATTACAGCCGTCTCTATCTCCTACCCCCATCCAGTGCTCCCCATCACACCAGTAGTCAGTGCTACCACGAGGATCCTGCGAATATATGTTGACATGACAGATTTCATTTCAATCTCCTGTACAGTATTGTGTGCTATATCCTATCCCAATGACAGAGTGATGACAAATGCTATTTTGATTCAGAAAGGAAATACAACAGGTCAAACCCTCGCGTAATCTCAAATGTGTGAATTTAAAATCCTCCAAATGATTATATCCAGTTATCACACACAGTCCTTTTAAAAAGCGACACGGATATGATTGTTGTATTCATCATTTGTCGTGCCTCATTGAAATCATGATCGCCTGTAATAAAAAAATTCGCTTGTGCAGCAAGGGCACAGGCGATAAACTTGGCGTCTTTGCGATCTCTTGGAAAATTAATTTCTAAGTCAATATCTATTTCGACTGTGGATGATTCCAGAATTTCTATCCAGTGATTCAAAATTTCTTCTGACAGATCAAATTTAGGGCGACTTAAAACCTCTCGATATTCGGCTAAAATTTCGCCAGAAACAATCCAATGAAAGGCGTCTTGCCCGGTGACAAATAGAATCACCTCTTCAGGTGTGCGGTCACGAAATGCAGCAGAGATCAGAACGCTTGTATCAATGACTACTATCATTGGCCTTTCCGATAGGCTTCAATTTCAGCAAGAATATCCTCTTCTGTGAGGGTTTGGACTTGGGGAAGTGATTGCGTCTTCTTCAACAGAGCGCGTAACTCATTCTTTCGTTCTACTGTGGACTGCTCTACTGAACGCAGGGTAATTTCCACTTCTTGACCTGTTGGAAAAGGAACATCAGAAAGCACAATCTGTTTGGGGTCCTGAACTACAAGACGCGTGCGATAAGTATTCATGACTTAAATCCTCCAATTCACACTTCTTTCTTATTTTGCAATATAGCCCAAATCCAAAAGGGTGTCAACGAGCCGTATTAAATTATGTCCCGCACGGTACAACGAAGTATTTTAAGCAAAAAAAGAGCGAGCCGAAAAGGACTCGCTCTTTTCATTTTAGAGAAATAGAAAACAGCCCAGAGGATCATCTCCTGGGCTGTTTATTGTGTGTCATACCATACTCCTAACCCACGAGTTTGCCAAAGGCACTGGCAAATATCAGAAAATCTGGAAATTCGATTGTGCCATCCCCGTCCAAATCTGCCTCAGGATTGTATCCTATTCCTCCTTCAGTCGTGCCAAAGGCAGAAACAAAGAGCAGGAAATCAGAGAAATCAACATCTCCATCACCATCCAGATCACCATTCCGCACAATTTCTGGCTCTCTTTCCGCTGGGAGCATAATTTGTAAATCTGTCACGCTTTTTCCATCGACGACCTGAACCAATTCTGTAGGATCGATCTCGCCCGTCAAGAGATTGACCCCTTTATACCCAAATATCTGAATTTCCTGGCCGGTTTGTTCGTTCACTGCACGATGTGCCATCAATATCGCGTAAGATCCATCCGGCACATGTTTCAAATCAAATGTCATTTGTTCATTGGAATCGGTAATGCGGACAAAAGACCATAAAATAAAATCATCGAATTCTTCGAGTAATGGGAAAATATGTCTAAATCGCTCAGAATCAATGAGCGCAGCCCCAGCAGAACGATCACCGCTTACTGTAAAACCATCAGGCAAAGTCTCCACAATGCCTACACCAGAAACAACAGCATTCGGCAGTTCTGCGGTCCCAAAAAAATACTGCTGCTGTTCATCAATAGGATCTATGTCTGACTCACCAAAAAGGACTTGATAGGTGGCACCTTCTGGCAGGCTGATGGTGCCTGTTAATGTCAAGCTATCTGGACTAATGGCCAGATCCTGCGCGATTGTGATATCTAAAAGTAGATCAATAGGATAGGAAATAACATCTCGGTCAATATCAAAGTACTTAGTGATAGTTACCTGGGTGATGCTGTCGCCATCGAAATAGGGCAAAGTTTCAGGTTCCCTCAATTCGTTAAAAGTTACTACTGGTCTATTCATTGTGATTTCAAATCTCTGCATGCCACTCGGCACGGGTGGATTCTTCACATCTTCCTGAAGTGTCACGCCTCCAATCACAAATGAGGTCACAGCCGTCTCAATCTCCTGCCCCCATCCAGTGCTCTCCATCACACCAGTAGTCAGTGCTACCACGAGGATCCTGCGAATATATGTTGACATGGCAGATTTCATCTTAACCTCCTGTTTTGCCATAAGGAAAACCGAGGCCGATGGTGAAAGAAATCACCCGGTTCGTCATATCGGTTGACTCGCTTATTTTGTTGATGGGCCGGATGCCCCAAGTGTATAGCAATTCTGCTTTGACTGTCATCGCTCCGAAAATTGCCATCTGCGTGCCGATCCCACCAACAATGCCATAGTCCTGATGGCTGAACTCAGGGAGATCGCCCTGATAGCTCACTAATCCCGTTAATACGCTCTTAACTTTGAATGCCAGCACAGGTCCGATGAGTATAGACAAAGAAGGTGCGCGGCGAGGGGAAATGAGCGCGATAATTG
>JAGWBW010000226.1:7338-8578 GCA_021295695.1 Candidatus Latescibacterota bacterium | reverse complement strand
ACCCGTAAGCGTCACAACACCGATAATAATACCCACGCATGAAGCCGCTGCAATAAGCGAGACACCGCCGTGTGCGGCCCTTTCCAATGCGCGGATCATACCGCGAGGTCCAACGCGCGTTGTGGGACTAAACGCACCGACAATCAGGACAAAAAGCAGGGCGATACTCACGGCGCGGAAAGGCGTGTATCCCAAAATGAGAAATACAACCAGGCCCCGGGGTCTGGGAGGACGTTCCTGAACATCTCCATCGCTTGCAGGCGCACCAATGCGTTTGGCGTGAAAATGGACAATCAGCAAAAGAGCCGCGTAATAGAGGATTGCCGGAATCAGAGCGGCTTTGATGATTTCCAAATACGTGACAGCGGGTTCGACGATTTCGAGCATCATATATGCGCCCGCACCCATAATGGGCGGAACGAGCGCACCGCCCGAACTCGCTGCGGCTTCAATGCCGCCAGCCACAGTTGGACGAAAACCCGTTGAGCGCATCAGCGGAATGGTAAACGTGCCAGTGGTCGCCGTATTAGCCACGGCACTGCCCGAAAGCGACCCCATCATACCCGAAGAAATAACAGCCACTTTGGCTGGTCCCCCGGTGCTATTGCGGAAAATGCGGCGAGCCGTATTCAGAATATATCCCGTGGCGCCGGTCTCTTCGAGCACAGTGCCAAAAAGTACAAAAAGAAAAACGTAGGTAAACATCACTTTCAACGCGATACCAAAAACGCCCTGAGAGTGGAGATAGGTCTGAGAAACAATGCGTTCCCAGTTATATCCGCGGTGGGGAAAGAGCCAATCGGGCAGGATATATCCATAAGCCGCATAAATCAGAAAGGCGAATGCGAGCAGAGGCAGGGTGAGACCAATGGCGCGACGGGTGGCTTCCAGAACCAGAATGAGGCCGATGAGACCGACAACGTGATCGAGCGCGTGTTCGAGTCCCGCACGATTGCCCAGAGATTGACCATTGAGCCAGTAAACTTGAAAGAAGGATTCCGTTTGGGTCAGGACATAACCAAAACAGAAAACAACAGCCAGAACCAAAAAGAGATCGAGAATCTGGAGAGATTTGTTGGAGTGGATTGGATATTTGAGAAATACAAGACACAAGCCCAGCAGGGCAAAAACCGATAGCTGGGCTTGTGGTGAGAGTTGCGGATGATTGACTTCGACCAGAATAAAAAGACCGAGGAGGATGGAGAGAATGCGAAACAGGTGAGAATAAAGGCGCGTCATA
>JAGWBW010000226.1:5551-7260 GCA_021295695.1 Candidatus Latescibacterota bacterium | reverse complement strand
GGATGAAAAGGCGTACCCGTGTCCCGAACGATATTCTTGGGATTTATAGCCTTGCCTGCCGGGTGTTTTTTAACGACTTCCGCGCGGTGCTCATACAGGGTTTTAGTAAAATTGTAAACCGTATCTTCGCTCAAACTTGCCCGCGTGATGAGATGCATAGATCCGACATTCATCCCGGCGAAATCTTCTGTTTGCCCCCGGTAGGTACCAGCGGGGATCGTTGCGGCAAAAAAGAAAGGATAGGTCTCAAAAAGGCGTTGTTTAGCCGATTCATCGTAGGGAATAAAATAAATATCCTGAGACGCACTGGCCTGGGTGATCGAAGCCGTGGGTACTGCGCCTCCTAAAAAAGCAGCAGCAGCCGAACCATCGGCGAGCATGTCAACAGTTCCCGCCTGCGTATTGTAAAGCGGTGTGAAATCGTCATAAGTGACCCCGTGCGCGTTCAGGATGGGTTTTAAGAAATACTCAAATCCCGCACCCGCTGGCCCAACGACAACGCGCTTGCCCATGAGATCGCCCAAACTATTGACGCCCGCGTTTTGTGGCGCAATAAAAAGCGCCACATTCGGTGCCAATGTCATAACCGCATTGATATTCTGTTTCGCTCCCCACGCGCCTTCTCCGCGCACGGCAAAATAAGAAATGGCAGCATTGGCCAGCGCAAAATCCAATTCTCCGCTCGAAAGGCGGCGAATATTCTCCTGCGTGCCTTTGGTGGCCTCGGCAGAAACCTCCCAGGACATGTGATCGTTGACAACCTGAGCAATCGCGCCCCCCACGACAAAAAACGCGCCGCCGGGCGGTGCCGTGCCCACGCTGAGAAATTTATCCGCCCGATCCTGAGGCGACCCACACCCGATGAACAGAGCTACCGCGAAGATGAGTAATGCTTTGTACTGCATACCAGTCCTTTCAAGTTTATAAATCCGCCCTTCAACGCCCTCAATTTTTGACCAAATACTGATTTAATCCCCTTACTTCCAAAATAACAATGACGCAGATTTAATCCGTGAAATCTGCGCCATCCCTTTCATCCGCGATCAATTCGCCGCAATACAATACAAGTGCTCAGTGCCGCGCAAATACAACTCATTGCCCGCGATAATGGGAGATGCGCCAGTGCCTTCGTCGAGTTTATTTTTTGCGAGCACTTCAAATTCGCTGCCGTTCTTGATCACAAATGTCATGCCAGCCAGCCCTGCGATGTACACGCGGTCACTTGTACCAACCAGTGGGGCGTATATGCGATTCATACCCTGGAGCCGTGCGGGACCGAAAATTGTTTCACCTGTTTTGGCATTGTAACAGGCTAAAATACTCCTGGTGCTTTTTATGCTGTAGATGTTGTTTCCAGAAAGAAGAGGCGAGGAAACATAAGGGGTATTATCGGTAACTGTCCACAGCACGGCATCTGTACCCGTAATATCACCCTTGGCTTTGTCGAGTGAAATCGCCTGCATGGCTGGCTGTCTATGACCACTTGTAACATAAACGATGCCATCGGCATAGAAGGGTGTGGGAATAACGTTTGTACCCAGTCCCGCGCATTCCCATAAGACATCGCCAGTTTTGAGATCGTAGCTGCGGGTTTTTTTGCTCGCGCTCACAATAATCTGTTGCGTACCCTTGTGTTCGACAACGATGGGCGTGACCCACGTCGTTCGTTCCGGTCGCGCCGTGCGCCAGATTTCCTCACCCGTGCGTTT
>JAGWBW010000226.1:5032-5367 GCA_021295695.1 Candidatus Latescibacterota bacterium | reverse complement strand
GATGTAGCAGCATAATTAGCCGTTTTATGGGTGCCTTCGTGGGGCAGCGCCTCGTTCACGGTCTTTTCCCACACCAAATCGCCACTTTTGCGATCCAGTGCAAGCAGCTTAAATTGATAGATATGAGTGGGTAAAGCTTTTCTGCCTTTCTGGGCAACTTCTACGGTTTTGTCGGTCTTAACCGCAGTCTGAACAAAAATTTTATCGCCCCATATAATGGGCGTGGCGTGACCCGTACCCGGAATTTTTACTTTCCAGCGGATATTGGTATCTTCGCTCCATTCCACGGGGGGATTGCCCGTATCCACGAGCCCATTTGCATTCGGTCCCCGCAG
>JAGWBW010000226.1:0-4980 GCA_021295695.1 Candidatus Latescibacterota bacterium | reverse complement strand
AATCAAAAGCCATTTCTTCATCTCAAACTCCTTTCTGTGATGTGGTATTTTGCAATTTAGACATGCAAAATATCTGTTTAATGAGGGGTTGTCAAACCTTTCTTTTTTGTTTACGTTGGGGATAAAGGCTGATGAACTGACCACAGACCACTTAAAAAAGGAATTTTATGCCTGCTCCTCTTTATCCCAAACCCATTCGATGGTGGCCCGCGATCGCGATCGGCGCGTTAATACTCATTGTATTATCGGCGATCTGGATTCCCGACAGACCAGACCGCCAGATGCAGGTTATGCCGACAATACTGGTCTGCTCAATCGGCTCTATTTTACTCTGTCTCTGGTTCTTTGCTTTTTCTCGAATGAGTCAGCCAATTCGCCTGCGGGGTCTAAGTATTCTTATACTCCTGATCATCCTGGGGGTTTCATTATTCCAAATTCGCGGTTTTACAGGCGATTTGACTCCCAAGATAGAGTGGCGCTGGTCTTCTGTTACATCTATATCTATGGCGGGACAGTCTTCAGATGGCCCCGACATAGACTATCCTCAATTTTTGGGTCCACACCGCAACGCCACGCTCGAGGGAATAGAACTGGAATCCGATTGGAGCCAGCATCCCCCCAAATTACTCTGGCGCGTACCCGTTGGTGAAGCCTATTCTGCCTTTGCCGTTGTTGGAAGCTCTGCCGTGACTCAAGAGCAAAAAGGCGAAGACGAAACCGTAGCTTGTTACGATCTCTTGACCGGAAAAGAGAAATGGCGTCACAGCGCGCGCGCGCGATATGGAACCGCGATTGCCGGAATTGGTCCGCGAGCCACGCCCACCATATCGGGCGACCGCGTTTATTCTTTTGGCGCAACCGGCATCCTCACCTGTCTCGATTTGGAAACCGGTCGAGAAATCTGGTCGCGCGACACCGTGAAAGAAACCGATGCGCGCGTTAAAGAATGGGGCATAAGCGGTTCGCCCCTCGTTCTATACGACAAAGTGATCGTAAGTCCGGGCGGAAAAAACGAGCAATCGCTGATGGCATACCACCGCGAAACCGGTAATATTATTTGGGGTGGTGGTCGTATGAGAGCGGGTCATAGCTCCCCCAGCCTGGTCTCCATAGCGGAAATGGATCAAATACTCATTTTTAACAGGGGGCAAGTCGCGGGTCACGATCCAAATTCCGGCAAATTGCTATGGGAATATCCCTGGAATGAGATGACGCAACACGTTGCCCAACCCATTCCACTGCCCGATGACCGCATATTTGTATCAACAGGTTATGGCATTGGTAGTGAATTGATTCAAATTTCGAAAAATAGCCAGGATGAATTTACTGCCGAACGAATATGGAAAAGCCCTCGTCTCAAAGCCAAATTTGCCAATATGGTCTATAAAGACGGATATATTTACGGACTGGACGACGGTGTCCTCGTATGTTTGGATCTCGCAGACGGACAGCGCAAATGGAAACGAGGGCGCTATGGCCACGGGCAACTCATTCTGGTAGATGACCTCTTACTCATCCAAACCGAATCGGGTGATGTCGTCCTCGTCGATGCCTCGCCAATTGAACACAACGAACGCGCGCGCTTCCCCGCTTTGAGCAACCACACATGGAACGCCCCCACACTTGCCGCGCCTTATCTACTTGTGAGAAACGACAGGGAAGCGGCGTGCTATGAACTCGCACTTAAGAATTGAGAATTAAAAATTGAGAATTAAAAATTATTGGTTGTAACATTTTGCAGTGGTAAAATAATCTTTTGTTTTTCAATTTTTTATGATTTTATCAATATTCCTAATTCTTAATTCCTAATTCCTAATTCTCACACCTCCTCTTTCAACGCGGGCAATAGTGGTGCTCGCAGGGCGAAGAAAACGGCTGTCGCACTTGCTATGAGGCCTGCGCCATATATGATGACAAGCGTGAGAGCCAGCGATCCCCAGGGAATTAACGCACCATAGCTCATAACATGGGGCGCTACGGCAATAAGCGCAGATATGCTACCGATTGCCAGACCCACGAACATTAAAAAACCATTCTCCGCGAGCAACATGCGCGACAACACAGCGCGGCGAAAGCCAAAGGCGCGAAGAACGGCCAATTCACCGCGTCTTTCAATAACATTTCTCAACAGAACGATTCCCAATCCGATCGTACCCAACAGCAGGCCCAATCCCCCCAGTGTTTGAAAGGTGGAGAGATACGTATTTTCTACCTCCTGAAAATGCGCGAGTTTTTGCGCTGTGGAAACGGCGTCTATCCCGATGTCTTTTAATCTGCTTTCCACAAGCGCAGTAAGCTGAACGGGTTGTTGTGTTTCAACGAGAAAAGCACCATACCCACTCTGGTCGGGAAAATGCCGCAAAAAATTGTCTTCGGAAATTAGCAATTCACTTTGAAAAATACTCGTCTTTAACAAACCCACCAATCTCAGCTTGACAGTCTCCCCCATTTCATTCTGCAACACAATATCATCGCCCAATTGCTTGTGCAAAATCCACATAGCCGAATTGTAATCTCCAATTGCCGGAATCACATCTGTGCCCAAATCCTCGGATAATAGAGTCCAGGGGTTTTCTACTTCGGTGCTCGTTTGCTGAAATGTAAAACCACCGCGCTGACGTAGAGCTTCGGGAACCCCCAAAACACGCGGGCTTTCGGGCTTATAAAGATTGAGACAACTCGCATCTTCCCCGGGCAAAACGCGCAGCGGGATAAACCGCGCCTGATTTAAGAGTTCTGCATCTGCTTGCGAAAATCCGAGTTCAAATTGCCCGTCTTTTGAATTGAAATCCCGATAAATCGGCACATCAACTTCAGCGATAAGGGCAAAGCCACCCGTACCAGAGGCTTTGTCTTGTGCAATATTTTGAGTCAGATCAATTCGCCTATTCGCGCCTACTGCAACAATGACAAAACACGCACATCCGATGAGTGAGGCACACAGCAAACTGCGCGTGGGCTGCCGCTTGCTATTTTGCACCCCCATACCAACAATACCCTCTCTTATGACGCGATGCCCGCGTCTAAACCAGAGCGATAGAAAGCACAATCCAGAAACCATCCACAGCGCGCCACTAACAAAAAACAAACCTGTACCCGTTGATGGATCCACCGCTGCCGCCCCCCCGAGACTGAGCGCGGCGAGGATGAGGCTACCCAGAGCATACCATTTTGTGCGCGGCTTTGCACGCACCACTTCCGTAATACCCGATAATAATGCGCGAACAGAAATATTGCCCAAACGGCGGAGCGTGAGCCAGATTGTCAACAGGATCACGATTAGTGAAATGGCATATCCCAATAACAGACTTGATGCGTGGATGTAAAGCGCGAGATCAGACGTCCCAACCGCGCCAACCCAATAAGTACGCAATCCCGCCATAATTAGATAAGCGTAGAAAACACCGCCTATCAGCCCCAGGATGCCACCCACACCGGCCAGCACAAGGCCCTCACGGCTAAAGAGTCGGCGAATTTTTTTTCCCGTATATCCCGACACCATCCGCATCCCGACTTCTCTGCCCCGCTGCTCCACACTCAGTCGAAATAATAATCCGACCAGGAGTGCTGCGGAGATAATCAGAAATTGACTGAATGCAATAAACAGCCCGCTAAAGTCCGTTGCCCCCGCAGAAGCGGCCAGGCCCTGCTGTTTGACAGGCTGAAATGTCAGGCCAACCGATTCGGGCGTAATATTTTTGCGCAAGCTATCCTCAAATAGCTTTGTCGTCGTTTCAATATCCCGCCCCGCAATAGCCCCAATGCGTACAGCAGTTAATACGCCGAATCGGCTTTTCCACAATCGCTGCCCAGTCGCGGCAGACACAAAGGCTTTTGGCGCATCGCGATAAGTATCCCAATAATCTTCATCTTTCGGGCGCACACGACTCAGGTCTATGGGAAAAGGGGCCTCCCAATTCGGGAGACAATTTTTCATCCGCTCCCAATCCCGTCATTGCCACAATACCCTTGAGTTGGAATGGTGCCCAACGGGTCAAGAGTTTTTCTCCAGGTGCGACTTCGTAATAGGCAACTTTGACTTCATCCCCAACCCGCGCGTTTAAATCCTCAGCCGCCCAGGTGTTCAGCAAAATATCGTCTTCCCCGAGTTGTAGTGATCCATCTACAAGCTGAAAGGTCCCCAGATTTCCAACATCTAACGCAGAAATTGTAGAATAGGGCAGTTCTCTTTCCCCCACCTGTGTGGTATTTGCCAGATAGGTAAGAATGGACATTTGAGGCGCATTTAATTCGGCAGATACTTGTTGAATAGTCTCCGCGATATGAGATTTGAGAATAAACTGCGTGCTCTCAATAGCGAAATAATCTGCTTCGGGGCGGATGACAATACCGAGATCATCGGGCGTTGCAACGCGGGAAAGAGCTTCCTGAACACCTGTATCTGGATCACCCGACACCAGCAATGTATTCACGCGGCCTCTTTGCCCCAATGCTTTTTGCAAAACCGGCAACGACAGATACGCATTAAAAGGAACTGTCTGGCCAGCAAACAGGCCAAAGCGCCCCATTCCCCTATCTGGGAGCACGCCTGCGAGCGTCAGTCGAATTGTTTGAACCGCATCATCACCACGTCCAAATAGCGATTCGCGGTGAATATCATCTGATTGCTCAAAAGACAGCAGAATGGCATCGCCAATCTGTGCATTGAGTTCTTTTCGGAGGGATTCGTTGACAATAACTGATGGAAATATTCCCTCGATTGTCAACTCGGGCAATATTTGATCAAACAGATTTGCAAAGCGATTATCAATACCCTGAATCTGCACGCGAGAAGCCCGCGTATTCGATCCCGCGTGAACAGCCGTTCCACTCAGGCTAATGGCCGATACAACATCTTGATTATCGAGTTCACGCTCGAGATCGCGTCCCAGACTCGCGCGAAAAAATCGCTCGGATACCAGGGCGTGGTCAATTTTGCCCAGGCGACTCAGCGACAAATCCCGCAAGCTACCGCGCACG
>JAGWBW010000225.1:9916-10234 GCA_021295695.1 Candidatus Latescibacterota bacterium | reverse complement strand
AGGCCGTTATATTGCGAGTATCCTTGCTGAACTCTACCCCGATCAGGTGAATAGGCTGGTCCAGGCCCCGGTATTTGTCTGCGTATCCCTTTTCCTGCAATTGCGCCATCGCAGCTCCCTCAGACGCCAACTCTACCACTTTGAACTCGAACAGGTAGATGTTATCGTTGAAGTGAACAGCCATATCCACACGCCCGTGGCTGCTGCTGTCCTCTACGGCGATGTTGAGTCCCAGTGCTGCGAAATAGGAATAGAACACGCTGGCATAATAGCCCTCAAAATTGGCGATGTCGTTGTTGGTGTACCAATCATAGGGAA
>JAGWBW010000225.1:8062-9722 GCA_021295695.1 Candidatus Latescibacterota bacterium | reverse complement strand
GGTTAGATACCCGGTTTGAAACAACAGGGCCTCGGTCGCGATTTCATCCACATCAAAGGTCGATAGCAAGTCGCTACCGGCCATCATCTCGTCGAGTTTCAAGGAACTGACCTGACGTTTGAACAGCGTCTCGATGAGGAATGTCGGTGTGCCCGTCTCGAACCAGTAGGCTCCGAACTCGCGGCTGTCGAAGAGCAGGAGAATATCGAAGGGGTTATAGACCTTCTCCTCTCCTCGCCAGCTATAGCCGTTGTACCAGTCGCGGATCTCCTCTCGATCCAGGCCGGGAAGCTCGGACGCGAATACCGTGTCCAGATCCGCATCGGTATAGCCGCAAATAGTCGAGTAGCGCGTATCCAGCGTGATATCCTTGAGATTGTTAAGGCCAGAGAAGAGCTGAACTTTGGAGAATTTACTGACGCCAGTGAGAAAAGTGAATTTGATATGGGCATCATTGGACTTGATGGTGGCATAAAGACCGCGCAGAAAGTTGCGGTTGGCACGGGCGACTTCAGGCTCATCCAGCACATCCAGAATTGGTTTGTCGTATTCATCAACAAGAATGACAACGCGCTGTCCCGCCTGGCTGTGTAACATCTGGATGATCTGGCGAAAGCGTGCTGAAGCAGTATCGTAGTGGCTTTCTACGCCTGTCTCTTTTTCTACAGCGTCCAGTTGTGCCATAACCTCTTTGTGTAAGATCCCAGGCTCATTAAAATTGCCGCTACCGAAGTCGAGGCACAGGACAGGATAGCGAACAGACCAGTCCCAGTGGTCGTGGATATGAAGCCCTTCGAACAGCGGTTCATTGCGTGTCCAGAAACAGGCTTTTGCCAAAGCGACGTGGACGCGATAAAAAGTAGTGCTTACCCTCGTCGATCAGTCGCCGTATGTGGGCAGTTTTATCGACATAGTAGCAGTTTTCCTCTCGTATCTCGCGGAAGATCTGAATACCAATGGGCAGTCTGCGTTTGGTCATATTATGCACCTTTGTCTTTTCATCTCATCCAAAAGCGATTCTGTGTTTTCCTCAGCGATTACCGGGGCCGCGTTTTTCTACGCGCGAAGGCATCCAACTCATGCCGAACGGTTGAACTACTGGCGTAGTTGTACCCTACTCGACCGGACAGTTCGGCATAGCGCTGGGTCGTCTGCAAATTGCGATGGCCGAGTAGCTGGCGCACCGTGCCTACGCCCACACCGCTATTCACCAGCTCCGTCGCGGCCGTATGCCGAAGCTGATGGATCCCGCATTTGACGCCTGCTTGTCCACACAGCTTTGTCCATTGATACAGCGCGGTCCCATAACTCATGCGCTGATCTTTGTATTTTCCCGTCCTGAAGAGCGGTCCCGCGGTTAAATCTTCATTGCGAAGATACGAGCGCAGCAGCTTCAGGCTTTTAAACTCAAAGGGCAATGGGACCTCGCGCTCGTGTTCTCCTTTGCCTCGAAATCGAATACCCTCTTGTCCAGCACTCAGCGCAATATCCTCAACATAAATGCTCAATGCCTCATCGATCCGGATCCCGGTTTCGGCCAACAGAGTGAAGAGAAGGCGTTCCCGCGGTTTTGATTTCCGAATCGCCTGCATCAACCGCTCCAGGTCTTTCCTGTGGATCGGCCGCGGCAACCCGGGTGAAACTTTTGGCGGACGGAACT
>JAGWBW010000225.1:0-7803 GCA_021295695.1 Candidatus Latescibacterota bacterium | reverse complement strand
CCTGCGCGGGCAGGACGGTTGAACTACTTGTGTAGTTGTACCCCGCTTGAACGGTTTTAACAGCTAAATCGGCCATATTCCCTCAATTTTTGAATATAATGATAAATTACTAAATTGCAAATATCTGCAATTTACTCGAAAAAACAGGGGTTTGCAATGGCATTTTTGAGTATAAAGATTATTATACTCAAAATTTAAGACCAGGCAGACGACCCTATTGAGTGGACTTTTACTCGTCTCAAGTACAACAAAAGCCCGCAGGTCTGCACCTACAGGCTCTTGTGTTTGATTGTTTGTAACAGCCGTTTCAATTATCGTTGCTTTGTCACAGCAATAGAGAAATTCACTTCGGCGAGACGCTTGCATGCTTTGGGGATCATATCTGCTCCTCAGCCCAGTGGACGACGGCTTCGGCGATGGCTATGGCTTCCCGATACTCTGGTTCGGTAACGGGCCTGATTGGAGTTACCCCGCTTCGATGGAGAGTTTAGGGCTTGTGTATCAAGCCTGTGATAGATGCAGCTTTTCATAAGCTATCGGTGTATGGTAGGCAATGGAAGAATGCCTGCGATGCGGATTATACCATCCTTCAATATAGGAGAAGATAGCCAAGCGCGCCTCCTTATGCGTACGGAAGGATCGGCGATTGATCAGTTCACATTCAAGGGTGGCGAAGAAGCTCTCGCACAGTGCGTTGTCATAGCAGTCGCCAGCAGACCCCATTGAGGGACGCACGCCACGCACGGTAAACCTGTTTTCTTCCTCGATAAAGTCAGACCATGTTCTTCAACCCTGTCGGGATTGACACACTAAAAGCGGGAAACTTTCAATGTTTCCATCAGATACCTGCAGTTGATCCCCATTTTGTCGTCAACTGAACCTTCCCCTTCGTTTGGACGCGGGGGATCGAGATCCAACGTGATCCATCCGTCGTAGCCTCGCGCATTCAGCATGGCCCAAATCGCAGGGTGATCGACGCCGCCGGACCCCAGATCTTTGTACAGAATTTCCTCCGCGTGCATCTCCTTCGTCGGTGTCGGGCCAGTATAACCGCGATACGACGCCTTCGAATCCTTCCAATGGACGGCGGCCAGTCGGTCGTAATAATCGTCGATGAGCTGAACGGGATCGCCTCCTCCGAGGTTGAGCTGTGCGGTGTCGGGAATCCATGATACGATATCTGGATCGGTCTGATCGAGAAGGGCGCGAACTTCCTCAGGCCGCTCGATCGGCCCCCAGATATGCGGGTGTGGCGCGATCGTCACACCCATCTCAAGCGTTCGCTTGCCGAGTTCTGACACAGTTTCTGAGATCGCTTTGATGTCATCCGCAGTTGTTCCGTTCTGCGGGCGGCTGCCCATGTTGATCTTGAAGTGCGTGCAGCCAAAGATCTTCAGGAAATCGCGGCAAAAGGCGACGTGGTCGGCGATTGTTTCCTGACGTTTTGACCGATCGATGAATTCCATCGACTGACCAGGCCCGCCGTTCGAAGCGGTAATGAGCCGAATACCGTGCTCGTCGAGAAGGGCCTTCAGCGCTTGCGGGTCATCGAGCCAGGCGATCAGGCCACTGCGGTAAGGTTCGACGCCCGGCAGACCGTGCTTAGCAATCAGTTCCGCGGATTCAGTCGTGAACGCTCCAAAAATAGCACCGCCCATAGCAAAGTGGATGTTTGATGACACGATGATCTCCCGTTTGGTATGGTATCCTGATTATTGAGCTCTATTTTGTTTATTTGCGAGGGGATTATCAATTGCTTTACCAGACAAGGTTTCACCTTTTGTCGTGTCGTGCTCAGGCCATTGATGGTAGCCTTTGCTCCCCGCCCGGTCCATCTGTCCGTTTCCCGTAACTCCTTCTTTAAGGGCATCTTTATCTGGATCGCTGTACTTTACAAACCACGACTTCATTCTTTTACGCATGGTCAATACGATGTCAATCATAGCAGGATCGTCAATAAGATTATGCTCTTCATCTGGATCGTTTTCCATATCATAGAGTTCGTTCTTATCATAATAATAACGATGTATATATTTGTATTTCTTGTCCCGAATCATTCTGACCGGTCCATACTCATCAAAGACAACGATCATATCGTCGCCTGCACCTTCTATTCCGCGTAAAGTATCTGCAAAGCTGCGGCCGGGTAATTCTTCTTTATCCTGGAATTCCACTTCAATACCTGCGTAATCTAAAACTGTAGGCATAAAGTCGTATTGACTTACCATGATATCGGTTACTACACCTGCAGGTATTCTACCGGGATGCCGGAAAATGGCAGGTACCTTAACCGAATTGTCGTACATATTTATTGGATAGGTGCCGTTTCCTTTTCCCCAAAAACCGTGATGACCGCAACTGAAACCATTGTCGCTTGTAAAGATCACGAGAGTACTATCATCGATCTTTCTTTCTTTGAGCTTCTCTAAAATTCTGCCCACATTCATATCAACTGCAGTGATGGACGCAAAGTAACCTTTCAGATTTTCTTTCCATTCTTCAGTTTCCGGTTCCGGAAAAGGCTTCCAGGTGGCTTCATCACGGAGTGGTATGCGGGGAATTGAAGAAAAATCACAGTCATCATACGAATCCACCAGCTCCTGCGGATGGTTATTGATAAGCGGTGAATGAGGAGCGGTATAATGTACACTTAAGTAAAAAGGGCTTTTGCTTGCGTGTTCATCAATAAAATCGAGTGCCTTGTCGGTCATTATGTCTGTAATATAGCCGGATTTTTCAATATAAGGCACCCCGTCCTTTATCATGGGTGCTGCATAATACGCGCCTCCGCCATATTGGCAGGGGAACCACATGTCAAAACTTTTTTGCGGCTTTATGCTGTGCCCCAAATGCCATTTCCCGCTCAATCCGCAGACATAGCCGTTTTCTGCGAGATAGTCGGTATATCCTTTAATTCCTTCCAGATATTCAATGGGCTCATTACCATCGCCTGGATCGAGGTTAAGAGCAGGATCTTTTCGTTTATGCTTCTGGTCTCCTTTCATGGCACCACCGCGAATCCAGTCGAGCACACCGTGATTTGAAGGTATACGGCCAGTGAGAATTGAAGCCCGTGCAGCAGAGCAGACAGGCGAAGTGCAGTAGAAGTTTTCAAACCTCATTCCTTCCTCTGCCATTCGATCCAGCACAGGTGTACGCAGTTCCGGAGTTCCGGCACAACCAAGTGCCCAGGGACCTTGATCATCCGTCATTATTAATATGATATTGAATTTGGCGTTCACGCTTCCCTTCTCTTGATTTTAACAGCCTCTGCAAAAGGTTCTTTTCCATCTTCCCATTTTCTACCCACAGGCCGCAACTGGCCATAACCCTTCACATTGTATACGCGGCCATCGATATCTGGAATCACGTATTCCTCAAACCATGTTTCCATCTCTCCTTTGAGATCTTTCACGCGATCAGCCTGTGCCGGGTCATCAATTAAATTGTTGCGATCATCGGGATCATTCACAACATCGTAAAGCTCATTTGGCCCATCTGGATAACGATGGATATATTTCCACCCGGCGGTCCGAATCATCCTGCAATAACCATACTCATCGTAAATGACAACACTGTCACGACCTTTTGCACACTCATTTTTCAACACGGGAAGAAACGATTGTCCTGGCAAATTCGTATCGGGTATCGGAAGATCAACATAGTCCAAAAACGTGGGCAAAACATCATAAGCCGAAGCCATCGCCGATTGCACCGTGCCTTCTGGAATCACCCCCGGGTGCGTAGCCAGGAAAGGCACCTTAATCGAATTCTCATACATATTCACCGGATCCGTTCCATTGCCTTTACCCCAAAACCCATGTTGCCCGCACGAATACCCATTGTCAGAAGTAAACACCACAAGCGTATTTTCGCGCAAACCCTTTTCTTCGAGCTTGTCCAAAATCCGCCCCACATCCAGATCCATCGCGGTCACCGCCGCAAAATATCCCTTCAAACTTTCGCGCTGCCCCAGGTTATTGCTCAGCCCTCTCATTGACCGGGCTGGCAGATCTGCATCATCCTCGGGCACCTTTGCCCATGGATGGCGTGGTTCCTGTAGGCACGTATCAAACGCACAGTCGTCATAAGAATCCACAATATCCTGAGGATGACCGATCCACGGCGCGTGTGGCGCAGTATAATGAACACTCAGATAAAATGGATTTTCATCTTCTGCGTGAGCATCGATATATTCAAGCGCATCATCCGTAATCACATTCGTCACATAACCGGGCACAACCTCTGTCACACCATCGCGTATCATACTCTGATCATTATAAACCCCCGCCCCACCCGGATGCGCAAACCAGTGAGAAAATCCACATTGCGGAAGAGATGAATTGCCCAAATGCCACTTGCCCGACAGACCACATGCCCACCCATTGTCAGCCAAAACATTTGTATAACAAACTTCACCATCGAGAAAACTCTGTCCTGTAGTCCCAAAATTGGCCTGACCCCCAATAAAATCGTGAACGCCGTGCTGAGACGGAATCCGCCCAGTCAAAAAAGAAGCCCGGCTGGCCGAACACACCGGAATCGTCACAAAGAAATTCTCAAACCGCACGCCTGTTGCCGCCATGCGGTCGAGATTTGGCGTTCGAATTTCTGCATTGCCATAACAACCCGCCGCCCAAACAGCCATGTCATCTGCGAGAATAAAAACGATATTGGTTTTTTCTAAAGCCGACATAAAGACCCGCATGTCAGGCGTTTTGTCATGCTGAGCGGAGTGGAACGGAGCCGAAGCATCTGTTCCACCTGCGTTGGTAGGAGATTTTTCGACTCCTCTGCGCTCCGCTCAAAATGACAGGCCCATTATATTGTGCAGATGCGTAACATCAGTTATTCAGGTCTTCGCCCGCGCAGTTCAATCTGGTCGAGAATGATCTCTGAATGACGATCGAGAAAGATAAAAGAGAAGCGGACATTGCTGACCGATTGGACGGCATGTTCGTACTCGAGTTCGTATTTTTTCAGTTTGCTATCCACAGTTATTTCTTCAGAAGTCCAGATGACGGGGTCATTTTCGGGGGCGTGACCAAGCTGAATGTGCAACCGCGCAGTACCGACTTCGCATCTCGCGTAAAACGAGATCCGATATATGCTGCTTTCCCGGAGTTGGATAGTGTACTTATTTGCCTGCACCTTTCCCCTTACGCGAAACTTCCAGTCCGGCTCATATTGCTGATAGAGCGACGGTATCACCCCGCGCCCCACATCGGGGTCAAAGGTAAAAGGCACGTGTACTCTGATGGCCCGTGTTCCATCTACACCTTGTCCGTCAGCAGTCCCCATGATGGCATATTCGGATGAATTCCAGTCTGCCAAATCGAGCTGAAAGTCCGGATTGACGATCTGGTTGGTAGGCGGGACTTTGGCCGGCGGTTCTTTTCCGGTCAGGTTTTTTACCACACCTTCAACACCTGCAAATCCCCATTCTGAATTATACAGTCCGTAGGGCCAGGCATTATTGAATACACCACAGTAATACGACCATTCAATATTTCTTTTGGCAAGCTCAGGTACCATAAAGCCCGTGTATTCTTCAACATGCTTTATTTGATGATTAAGACGTGCGCCCCATTCACTGAGATAGACCTTTTTGTTATGTTTTTTTGCCCACGCATCGGCTTCTTCTAAATCTGCAAGGATGGTTTCTCTCCAGCCTGGATGATCTTTGTTGATATCCTGGTCTATTGCACCGTGGGTAAAAGGTTTGGGGTGATAGCAATGAAAAACGCCCCAAATATTGGGGTCATCGGCAAAACCGGTTCCATCCTGGAGCGTATATGAAAGATACTCTGGTGTTACATATTTCGTGAGCAGTTGCACGCCATTAAAATGCGGCCCGCCAACGGCTATCAATCTCGTTGGATTTGACCGGCGAATTTCCTGGATACACGCTGAATACCATTCCATGGTTTCAGCTTCTTCTCCGTCGGGATGTCCTGCCATTTTGGGTTCGTTAAATGCTTCAAAAATCACCTCAGCAGGATAGTCTCTATAATATTCCGCAACTTCACCCCACCACTGTACAAGGCTTTCTTTTCCCCAACAATACATTGAAAAAGGAACAACGACGATTTTTAAGCCGAGTTCCAACGCATCGTCAACTGCCGGTTTATAGAATTCCGGATTCCAGCCTTGTTTAATAAAGAAACGGACGGAATCAAATCCGGCTTCTTTGAACGCAATATAAAAGCCTTTGTCATAGGCTACTTTGTTTACTTCGGTAGCGGTAAAATCGGTATTGACACCTTTGCCAAGCGTTAAAGATCTGTTTTGTTCTGTGAAGTCCTGTGTCATCTGTATCTCCTGTAATGGATTTAGAGAATATTGTGAACAGGAGTGAAGTGAATCGATTTTAGACTGGCTTTGCTCAAATCGCCTTCGAGACAGGAAACGCTGATTTTGTAAGTACCCGGCCCGGAAAAGTTAATCCAGCCGATGGGAAAACGCTGGTAGTTATGCGACGAATTTTGCTGATTTTGAATGTGTTCACCATTTTCAATAGTCACCCCCCAGACGAGACGCCCTTCACCTGAATAGGTGAGATCTACGATATAGTCTCCAGGTGCAAAAACATTGACCGTCCAGGTCGCTTTGCCTTCAGGCGTCCATTTGTGAACACGGCTGACGTGTTTCCATTCTCCAAATTTTTCCATCCAGCGTTGATTTTCCAATGTGGCATTTTCAACAACCGCAGCTTCTGAAAAAATTTCAGTCTCTATTTCGGGATCAACTGCCCAGGTCGAATCGGCTTTTGGTGTGCCTTTGAGCTTGACCTCAAGAACTGAAACCAGATTATCGGGTGCCTGTGACGATAGCTCAAAGCAGGTCCAGCCGTGTTTTTTACTAAAAGTGATAGGTGTAGATTGGTCGCCATCGAGGAGGGATGCAGATTCGATTTCTGTTTTGAGGCCTGGCAGATAAAGTGTGCCAGAGGCAGGCCAGTTGAAAATGCTGAGAAAGAGCGTGTTGTCTTTTACCGTCACATCTCCCCAGGGCAGGGCATGTTGCCATGGCGATGCATCGGTACCATAGACGACCTGAGGATAGCGCCTGATCCATTTGCCAGCAGCACGTAAAGTGCGGGCAGCTCTTTCGGGTATTGAACCGTCACCGCGGGGACCTATGTTGAGCATATAAGTGCCACCTCTGGCAACACAGGAGATCAGGCGGCGAAGAATTTCTCCGGGTGTTTTCCAGTATTCATCGTACCAGGCAAAAGCCCAGGAGTCGTTGGTGGTATCGACGCTTTCCCACATACCTTCAACATTGGTGGATGGCACATCCATATCACCCAGCGTCTTGTAGTCGCCCAGCCCGTGCCCGGCGCGGCCTGAAACGAGGGCATTGGGTTGATTGTTGCGCACGACTTCGATGAGTTGCTCAATGTACTTTTTGGGCATTTGTCCGGGTGTGTCAAACCAGATGAGTTCGATGGGGCCGTACTGGCTGGTGATTTCTTCGACCTGTGGCAGGCATTTTTTGACAAAATAATCGTCGAAGGTAGCCGAGTTGCCATCGGCATCTGTGCCTGGGCCGTTTGCCCCACCAGGAAAAGTCCAGTCCTGATTGTGAGAGTAGTAGAATCCAAATCCGAGACCGAGTTTTTTGCAGGCCCCGGCGAGTTCTTTCATGGGGTCGCGATTAAATTGGGTGACTGCACCAATGTTAAAGTCGTTGCAGGCTGAGCGATACATGGCAAAACCATCGTGGTGCTTGCTGGTGATAATGATGTATTTCATGCCCGCGTCTTTGGCCAGTTGTGCTATTTCTGTTGCATCAAAATTG
>JAGWBW010000224.1 GCA_021295695.1 Candidatus Latescibacterota bacterium | reverse complement strand
TGATCGTCTGGCTCAGCGGGCCTGGTGTAGAATTGCCCACCGATCAGCACACGCGCTCTGGCAATCGGCAGCGCAATTCCCGCTTCCAGTTCGCCGTCGGTCAATTGAACCGCCTGGCAAGCCTCTCTCAGCTTGAGGCCGCTCTCTCTTGGCCAGCGCCGCAGTTCAAAAGTGTACTTGCCAGCGGCTTCAACCTGCAGGTGCCAGTAACTGTTCCTCCGCGCAGCCGTCCTCACCTGCCGCTGCTGATCCACAAAGACATCCCTCCACTCGCAGGCCGATAACGTCATCGGATTCTCGGCTTCACTGCCGATGGTAATCCGCTGCACTTGATTGGCGACCGGTTCCACTTCACGCCACCAGGCATTTAGGTAATCTCGCATCTGCCGGACAATATCAGGGTGCTGATCGGCAACGTCGAGATTCTGTTCGGGGTCGCTATCCAGGTCATACAGTGCCGTTCCTTCAAGCAAACGCCACCGTTTCCAGAGCACAGCGGCACCCTCGCGTCTTATGAAAGAAGGGCTGTCAGGCGTCGGGTAGTCCAGTGCCCCGGGCATACGGCTGTAATTCACCGTCAACATGCGATCTTCCGGCACCTGCTCCGCACCCCGCAAAACCGGAGCCAGACTAATCCCGTCCAAATGCAATTCGGCTGGCGGTTCCAGCCCACAAAGCTCCATCAAAGTCGGCAAAATGTCCTGCACCTGAGTCAGTCCCTCAATCTCCCGGGGTCCGCCCAGATCACCATTTGGCCAATGCAAGAAAAACGGTACCCGGTGCCCACCTTCCCATAGCTCGCACTTTTTACCCCGCATCCCGGCATTGTAATAGACAGGACCGAAAGTACTGCCATTATCAGTCATAAAAATCAGGATCGTATTCCGATCTACATCCTGTTCTTGTAGAAAGCTCCGAAGCGCACCGACCTGAGTATCCAAATTTCGGATCATAGCGAGAAAGCGAATGATATTCTCTCGCAAATTTTCGGGAAGTGCAGGCAACTGGTGTTCATCCTCTGCAAATGCCGCCTCAATGGCCTCGCGATCTTCGGCAGGCACAAAAAGTGGGGCGTGAGGGGCATTGGTCGGCAGGAAAGTAAAAAAGGGTTCTGAAGCCGCGATCCGTTCTTGCATCCACGCTTTTGCCGCTTCGAAAAAGACCTCAGTACAATATCCTTCCTGTCGCACGCGAGTGCCATTGTGACAATACATATCATCGAAGTAATCGTTCTCCCAGTAGTCGGGCACCGAACTGATGTGAGAGGATGGAAACCAGAGACTTTCCTCAAAACCGCGGTCCTGAGGACGGTACGGATAGTTGTCGCCCAGATGCCATTTGCCAAACACACCCGTTTGGTAACCGTTTGACCGGAAAATATCGGCCAGAGTCGGCAAATCTGGTCGCAGAAGCGAGCGTCCGCTACTCACGTTTACAGCGCCATTGCGTGCCGCATCAAGTCCGCTCAGCAATTGGCCGCGAGTAGGCGTACACATGGGAGCGACGTGAAAATCCATCAGCCTAATACTTTCCCCATGCAAGCTGTCCAGATTCGGCGTCCGGGCAACAGGATTGCCATGACAGCCCAGATCGCCATACCCCTGGTCGTCGGTAATGATCAAAATCACATTGGGGCGAGAATGCGATTCGGTATGCAGGCTCGATGATTCGCGTTCTTTCACAACAGTTCCACCTTTCAATATAGTTTAATCAAGTCTTTTTTAGATCATCCCTGGCCATTTGCTCCCTCTCTCGACGCATCGCCTCACCCAATCCACTTTTGTAATAGTATTCCGGTGGCCACCAGTGCTCTGTCTGTCGCATGATTGGGACATCGTGGTCCTGACTCAAGTCGCAGTCGAACCGAGCCAGAATACTGTGCTTTCCAACGCCTGTAAAGTGACAAAGCCCCCAAGTGATCCCTCGTCCGTTGTCGGTATTGGTAAACGCATCCGACACATAAGGCCCCGGGGCGATGGGCATCAGACTGACGGTAGAAGCGATCTCAAAATTGATTCCATCTGGAGCAAACTGAATCGTATTGTGCTCATTCCCATGTCGAATCGCAAGCGCGGCAATCCCTCCCCTGAAGGGAAACAGACCCGTTTCATGTCCCGAATTCAACACGGGATTGAGCGGGCATTTTTCAAAAGGCCCCAGCGGATCGTCGGCAATGGCCAATCCCTGTAATCGGATGTTTTGCTTCCGTGCTGCGTTCATATCCGATTTATAGTACAGGTAGATTCGGCCTTTGTACACCAGTGGATAGGGGTCGTGAATAGAGAACTGATCCCAGGACCCTTCTGGACCATTCGGGATCACCACCTCATGTGTCGGTATCCAGGGACCATTCGGCGAATCTGCCCAGGAAACCGACACAGGGCAATCATCACCGCGCGTACCCGGCATCTCCAGAAAGCTCTGATAATAGAGATAATATCTGTCCTTCCAAACGAGAATATCGGGGGTAGAAACAGACCGCCATCCGGCGTGCGGTTTGGCAGGTCGTGGCACCGCAACGCCCTGTTCTTCCCATACAAAACCATCTTCACTCGTAGCATACCAGATTTCTGACAAATCCCAGTCGGTCGAGGGAATCGATTCCGCGCCTCTTCCCGGACCCTGCGGAGGCGCATCCGTACTTCGCCGCGTGTACCATACGTAATACTTGCCATCGGCTTTGATTACCTTGCTCGGATCACGCCTCGTAAGCCTGCCATCTTCTCCCGGGTAATCCAGTCCTTCAAGCTCCGTATATCGAAACTGGGAATACAGTTCATTCCACCAGGTAGAAGGCTCACTGTAATTCGCAAAGAGCCGGTCCATTGCGCGGCTCAAAGGCAGATCCGGTCTTTCTCTTGGCATGACGTACGGAAAAACCGCCGCGTTCTTGTTCTTCTCATTGTTCACAGGTATCTCCACTTTGTTCGATTGCTGAGTAAACGACGTTAATAAATGAGCCGGCCTTTGCGTAATGCAGGCTCATTGTAGCGCGCCATCTGGGCGATCAGCTCAGCTTTGAATTTCTCAGCAACCTCTTTGTATTCGGGATCGGAATATACATTGACCAGCTCATCCGGGTCCTTATGCAGATCGAACAACCAGGGCTCATCAGCCTGTGAGAGAACCAGTTTATAACGTCGGTTAACGGCCATAACGGTCTGCGATGCTGAAGTAGTCATATAGACAATGCGGTCGTCATCTACCACCTTTTCATCACTGAGAAACGCCGCAGAATCATTTAACCCATGGGCATTTGGAATCTCCTCCTCAATCCCCATAATACCCAGAATCGTCGGGCCGAAATCAACCGTCGTATAGGCGGTATTCACAACTTTCCCCGGAGCGATCTTCTCGGGCCAGCGAATCACAAACGGAATCTTTGCACTGCCCTCGTAGGGCATCCCCTTGTTGTGGCGTCTATGTTCGCCCATCAGGTCGCCATGATCGGCGGTAAAAATTACGATCGTATTCTGATCCAACCCCCCGGCTTCCAGATCTGCCAGAATGCGCCCCACATTATCGTCGATGCATTTGACCATGCCAAAATACCTTTGCATCTGACCCTGATTCAGTTCATGCGCCGTATTCCTGCCTCCAATCCGGTGCCATTTCGGCATTTTCTCCACGGGAAAATCCATTGTGCGCGGATTTTGAAAAACCATGTCTTTGTACATCGTGTCGTAGGGCGCGCGAACCGTATTTGGCCCGTGCGGATCCGGGATAGAGACCATAATGCAAAAGGGTTGATTCTGATCGCGCTCGATAATTTCCAGGGTGCGGGTAGTCAACCAATCAGTTGTAAACGATTTCTCGTCGGCACCACCTACTCTGCTGGCAGGCCCACCCTTGTTGTTCCTCGCCGCAACGTAAGGCGTGTCGTCCTCTCTCAACCCGAGTTTCTTCCAGTGACCGCGGTTCCACATATACCGATTGTCCTCAAAACCAAATTTTTGCTCTGGCGCAAAACCGGGCTTGGCTTCTCCACCCAGATGCCACTTGCCGAGATATGAAGTGGCATAGCCCTGATTTTTGAGCACCTCGGCAAAAGTGATTAACCCCTCTT
>JAGWBW010000223.1:2380-6467 GCA_021295695.1 Candidatus Latescibacterota bacterium | reverse complement strand
CTTCCAAAACATCCCATCCCAAAGACAAATCGTGATTCCCCACCGTCATAGCCGCGTATTTTGCGCGATTCATCGCCGCGCACATCGTGGCCCCCCCGTCAAATCGGGACATCGCATTGGGTCCCAGAGCATCCCCCGCATCCAGAACAATTGCCGGCTCAGAAGTCTGC
Source organism: Candidatus Latescibacterota bacterium (assembly GCA_021295695.1). Taxonomy (GTDB): domain Bacteria; phylum Latescibacterota; class UBA2968; order UBA2968; family UBA2968; genus VXRD01. The sequence continues at coordinate 6,297 of JAGWBW010000223.1, read as the reverse complement.
AATTTGCGAATCAACCCCACGCGCGCAGCCATGCCACCGCGGCCACTTCGCCGCGTCACTTGACCGGCTACATCATTGCTGTGAATCACCGTGAGACGTATATCTTTTGCATATAATGAAGAAACAAAGAAAAAACAAGCGAGGATACAATAGACTCCCCGCTGCAGCACCATGCTCATGCGTCCTCCTTTGTCAGAGACTCCAGTGTCAACTCATCCAACGCGATGTCTTTACCCCAGCCAGTATTGATATCGTAAGCCATCGAAAGTGGAATGCGAATTACGTGATCATGCGACATAATGTCTCACAGCGACATTATATCGTGAATAAAGACAAGATAACGTATAAACGGACAATAATAATGGTTTAGATCTTCTGAGGAGTAACGCCGTACTCTATAATTTTCCGCTGTAGCGTCCGCACACTAATACCCAAAATTTCGGCGCTCTGAGTGCGATTACCAGCGGTATGCATAAGCGTATCCAAAATCATCTTCCTTTCTACTTCGTCCAGACTCCTCGGCACGAAATCTGACCTCTGATATTCCGAATCGTCTATAGGAGCAATTCTATCATCAATTGGCAAAATGGACTCGATATCTTTCTCTCCAATTGCCCTGTTTCCGTCTGCGGCATAGATCACCAGACGCTCAACCATGTTCTTTAGCTCTCTGACATTCCCCGGCCAGTCGTATTCAGTCATACGGTCGAGACACCGATCCGCTATTGCGACAGGAGCGATCCCGTTCTGATCTGCAAAACGCTCGGCAAAAACCCGCACCAGCAGAGGGATATCCGACTTCCGATCTCTGAGAGACGGGACGGGAATGTGAATGACGTTGAGGCGGTAGTACAGGTCTTCCCTGAATTGTCCCATTTTGACAGCCGTCGTCAGATTCATATTTGAAGCCGCGACGACGCGCACGTTGACATCGATCAATTGGTTCGCTCCTACGTATCGGACTTTTTGTTCCTCAAGCACGCGCAATAATTTCGTCTGCACCTGCATATCTAAATCCCCAATTTCGTCGAGGAAGAGGGTCCCCCCCTGAGCCGCTTCAAAAATTCCCTGTCGGTCCTGTGTCGCCCCGGTAAAAGAACCTTTCTCGTGTCCGAATAACTCACTATCAGCCAATCCCACCGGCAGAGCCGAGCAGTTGATGGCAAAAAATGGGCCATTGCTCACGGCACTGAGTGAGTGAATAGCACTTGCTACCAACTCTTTTCCAGTACCGCTTTCGCCCGTGATGAGAACCGTCGATTTGAACGGTGCCGCACGGCGGATCTGGTCAAACACTGCCTGCATCGCATTAGAGGTCCCCAGCAATTCGCCGAATCCCGTCCTCGCCTCCACCCGTTTATCTGAAACATGGTCAAATACCCGCTTGCGTTCAAGCGCACGATGTACGGCAGTTAGCAGGTCATTGATACCGACCGGCTTGACTACGTAATCAACGGCACCCAGCCGCATAGCCTTTACCGCTTGTTTTACAGTCGCATAAGAGGTGAAGATAACTACCGGCAGCGGTGGAGTCAGTGTAATAGCTATGTTCAGTAACTGCATACCACCCAGCATGTTGATATCTATGATCGCCACGTCCAGAGACTGTGTTTTGAGCAACTGCTCGGCGACGGTGCTATCAGTCGCTCCGACAACTTCATCACAACCGTTCTCTCGCAAAATTTTGGTCACATTTGCCAGATTTTTCGGGTTGCTATCGGCAACAAACACGCTGCCGAGCAAAGGCGTATAAGCGATTGGACTCGAAAATGCTTGCATGGGTGGTATGAACCCCTCTTAAAATTGAAATTGTTTAAGCAAGATGAAATAAAGTTACAGCATTACTATGTGGAATACAACCTATTCATGTTATGCACTACGTCAAAGTGACTGGTAACGACAAAATGTCGTAGTCACAATGTCGCCGTCACGACTCCGATTGTCAAGCTCCAGTCCCGATATCGTACAACACTATGTAATAATCACCAAATTGGGCGACTCTGAGAGTGGCACGGGATTTGCTGTTATTTTGCCTGACAGCCGAAAAAATCACCTGATATGAAAAGGAGTTACTATGGAACTGTTAAACGCGCTTGAAAGGTGGGACTGGTGGGAGCAATACTTCTCCCCCTTTGCACATATCATCTTACCTTTTACTATCCTCGTATTCGGATGGATAGTGGCTCATCTGGTGTCCTGGGGCGTCCGTCGAGTTCTGCTCAAAACGCAAGTAGATGACAGATTGCTCGAACTGGTCATGGGCCGCGACGCCGCCGCGAACATCCACGTTGAACGCTGGATCAGCAAGGTAGTGTTCTATCTGGTGATGCTCTTCGTACTCGTTGCCTTCTTTCAGATACTCGGCCTGACGACAGTGACCGTCCCCCTCAACGCGATGCTGAGCCAAATTTTGATCTACTTACCCAAGCTGTTGAGTGCCGCCGCGCTGTTTTTGATTGCCTGGATCGTGGGTAGTCTGTTGCGGAGAATCGTAACGGCCGTGCTATCACGAGCAAATATCGAGCAGCGTTTGGCTGAACCAGCCGGGCTTGAGACCGCAACAGAGAGCATACTACCTCAGACAATCGGCAACGTGGTGTACTGGCTCACGTTTCTCGTGCTACTCCCGGCTATCCTCGATGTCCTGGGCTTGCAGGGATTGCTACAACCAGTACAGCAAATGATGGCTAAAATCATCGGTTTCCTACCCAACCTGTTTGCCGCCGCCCTCATCATGCTAATCGGCTGGCTCGGTGCGCGCATCGTCCAGCAGATAATCACCAACGTCCTCGACGCCACCGGGATAAACAATTTTGGTCGTCGCGTGGGACTGGCAACTGGACTGGGTATCGAAAGTCTTTCGGGGCTTGCCGGTACGTTGTCTTATGCAGTCATCTTGATATTCGCAGCGATCGCCGCACTCGAATCGCTAAACTTCGAGGCTATTTCGAATCCCGCCAGTTCCATGCTGGAGGGGGTATTGGCTGCAGTGCCGTCTATCCTGGTCGCCGGAGGTATCCTCCTCATCGGGTATCTGGTGGCTCGATTGGTATCGCGCATAGTTGACGACGTGCTCAGGCAAATGGGCTTCAACACGCTGCTACAGCGCCTCGGAATAGCGGAAGTGACCGTTGCTGAGGAACAATCGCCTTCCATCGCGGAGGCGACCTCTGAGGGGGACCGCCCGTCTTCAACAGTGGAGACAGCCTTTGCGTTGGATCGTCCACCTTCGCAACTGGCGGGATATGTCGCCATGGTGGCTGTCCTCCTCTTCTCGGCTATTGAGGCAACCGCGCAACTCGGATTTCAGGAACTGGCAGGCATGTTAGTGATGCTGACGCTGCTGTTCGGCAAGGTTATCCTGGGCGTGGTGATCTTCGGCTTCGGGCTTTACCTCGCATCTGTGTTCGGGCGCATCGCGTCCAGAAAAGGGGGCGCCTATGGCAGCATACTCGGTGCGATCGTCCGGGTTGCGATCGTGGCACTGTCTCTCTTTATGGCACTCGGGCAGATGGGCATCGCAAACGAGATCATTACCCTCGCCTTCGGACTCATCCTCGGTTCAGCAGCTATTGCCGCAGCGATCGCGTTCGGCCTGGGGGGGCGCGACCTGGCAAAAAAACAGATGGAGCAATGGACACAGAGTCTGGAAGAAATAAACGAGGCTTCGGACTCAAAGGAAGAGTAACACTATTGTTGACGTGTGGATTGCAGAAGGTATCGCCCCAACACCCAACTCAACATATCACCTTTACCGCCTGCGTTAAAAAATGGTCGCCCGTATATTGGTCGGAGCCGCCCATATACCCACACTGTGGGGGACATAAGAGGGGAATGGGTAGCTCCATCCATGCTGTGTTTGGGATATCTGCGTGACATTGTGATCGCGAATGATGAACAAGCCCTGGCGTTAGATG
>JAGWBW010000223.1:0-2344 GCA_021295695.1 Candidatus Latescibacterota bacterium | reverse complement strand
ACGTAAAACCAGAGTCTATTGGTAGAAAGTATCAGTGCATTCCAAGGAGGGAATGTGGCACAGCGTGAACCGATATGGATCATAGGATGGCGCGAGTGGGTGGCATTGCCCGATTTCAATGTCGATGCAATCAAGGCAAAAATCGATACAGGTGCGCGTTCATCCGCATTGCACGCATTTAATCTGAAGCGGTTTCGGCGGCGAGGCAAGCGAATGGTGCGTTTTGAGATTCACCCCATACAGCGCACCTCTCGCCAGGCAGTGGAAGTAGAAGCAGAGGTGATTGAAGATCGCATGGTGAGAAGTTCTAATGGCAAAGTAGAAAGGCGTCCCGTGATTCGCACCAGCGTGCGAATGTACAATCGCGATTGGGAAATCGAACTAACATTGACCAGCCGCGATGAAATGGGTTTCCGGATGTTGTTGGGGCGTCATGCTCTGAGAGGTCAGTTTTTGATAGATCCCGGTCGTTCACTTCGAGCGGGATATCCTGTAAACAAAAAGACTTAGGAGATAGAAATGAAGATTGGAATTTTGTCCCGTGGCCCGAAATTGTATTCGACGCGGCGACTCAAAGAAGCGGCCATAGAAAGAGGCCATGAGGCACGCGTTGTGGATTATGCGCGGCTTTATATGAATATCACATCCCATCGACCATCCGTGATTTTTCGAGGCGAATCACTGGATTTTGACACAGTGATTCCGCGCATTGGCGCGTCGTACACCTTTTACGGGACAGCGGTCGTCAGACAGTTTGAAATTATGGGGGTATTTCCCGCGAATGAATCGCAGGCTATTACCAGAGCGCGCGACAAATTGCGCTCCCTGCAATTGCTGGCGGCAGAAGGCGTTGGATTGCCCGTGACTGGCTTTGCCCATTCGACAAAAGATATCGAAGGCTTGCTCAATATTGTAGGCGGTGCGCCACTCGTGATCAAGCTGCTGGAAGGCACACAGGGAATTGGCGTGGTGCTTGCTGAAACGAATCCGGCAGCCGAAAGTGTGATCGAGGCATTTCGCGGTTTAGACGCGAATATCCTGGTACAGGAGTTTATCAAGGAGGCCGGAGGCACGGATATTCGCTGCCTGGTGGTTGGCGGGCGCGTGGTGGCGTCAATGCTCCGCCGGGCAGAGCCCGGAGAATTTCGGTCGAATATTCATCGCGGTGGCTCTACCGAAATGATTCGCATTACGCCTGAGGAGCGGTCAACTGCGGTGCGTGCAGCCAAGATAATGGGCTTGAATATCGCCGGTGTGGATATTTTGCGCTCCAATCACGGGCCTCTGGTGATGGAAGTCAATACTTCTCCCGGTCTCGAGGGGATTGAAAAAGCGACGAATATCGATGTTGCGGGTTTGATTATTGCGTTTTTGGAAAAGAACGTTAAGCGTGGAAGAACGCGGACGCGAGGGAAAGGTTAGATGCGCGAGGCATTTGAAATGAGCGGAACCAAAGTTGAGCCGGGAACGCGCAGGAATATCGAAATTCCGCTGGCTATGCTTTACACGCATACCCAGATGACGATTCCCGTGGAAGTGCTACACGGTCGAGAGGCGGGACCCCGGCTATTTGTTTGTGCAGCACTACACGGCGATGAGATCAATGGGATTGAAATTATTAGGCGGGTTTTGGAAAGCGTGCAGGTCGAGGATATGAGGGGCACACTGGTGGCTGTACCCATTGTCAATGTTTTTGGCTTTGTGTATGAGTCGCGCTATTTGCCCGATCGACGCGATTTGAATCGGTCCTTTCCCGGGTCACAGCGCGGTTCTCTGGCGTCGCGGTTGGCGCATCTGTTCTCGAACGAAGTGGTCTATCGGTGTACGCACGGGATTGATTTGCACACGGCAGCACCTCCGCGAACGAATTTGCCCCAGATACGCGCAAATTTAAAAGATGCGGAAACGCGGCGTATTGCCGAGGCATTTGCCGCGCCTGTGCTGGTCGATAGCACCAGTCCAACAGGGACGCTGCGTCGGGTAGCGACAGGGCGTGGCATTCCACTTTTGTTGTATGAAGGGGGTGAACCACATCGGTTCAACGAGAGTGCAATTGAAATGGGTGTGAATGGTGTTTTGAGAGTTCTGTGGGCACTGGACATGCTCGCAGAACCCATCGCACCAGATGTTGCGCCCTCAGTCGAGGTTACGCGCACGACCTGGGTTCGGGCACGACAAAGTGGTATTTTGCAGTTGGATGTGTCAATGGGCGAGCAGGTCAAAAGGCGCCAGAAATTGGGTGCTATTTCCGATCCTTTTGGCAGCAGCACTCTGACTTTGACAGCACCGCGAGATGGCCTTGTGATCGGACGGACTATATCGCCCCTGGTGCATCGCGGCGATG
>JAGWBW010000222.1:4428-5610 GCA_021295695.1 Candidatus Latescibacterota bacterium | reverse complement strand
AAATCGGCAGAAGTTGGGCATAATTGATCTCTCCGGTATTGCGCGGGGCAATATAGGTATCAAACTCGTTCCAATATCCACTCAAAACAAAATCGATACCCGGTTGCAAATAGTGAAAAAAGACCTCAAAGCCCATGCTGCGGATGGCGACACCGATTTCGTTTTTCATCGTCTCGGCAAGCGTGAGGCTGTACTTCTTCTGAAGTTCATCTCCTGAAAGCACGCCAGTCGCTTCGTGCAATTCTTCAAAGCGAGTCTCCGCACTTTGGGCGACCACCTCAATGGTATCCGCAACAATTTCCCGGGCAACCATTTCGATGTACAGAATGGGCAATCTCGTACCTGAGACCCTTACTTCCCGACTCACCAATCCATAGCCGATACGAAAAAAAGACAGGCGATGAACGCCCTCCGATAGGCGCAAGACAAAACGGCCCCGTTCATCGGTTGTCGTGCCCTCTGCGCCATCATCGAGTTTGATATCGACATTGTCAATTGCGCGTTGGGTCTTGTGATCAAAAACATATCCCTCGAGCAAACGCATTTCACTCGATGCGCTGATCGCGGAAAAGCAGACCACAAAAACGAGAATGAAGGCTGTAAATCTCAAAACATATCTCCTATAAAAAGCCCTCAAAAGCAGTTACTACTCTACGACATGCACGGGAATGGGAATGGTGCGAAAATCCACATGTTCGTCGTGCGTAACTTCGAGGGTAATCGTGGTTTCGCCTACCTTGAGACCGCGCAGGTGAAAATCAAACTTGCCGACATCGTCGGGATCCTGAACAACTTCCAAAACCGTGTTATCGGCAATCGTCCATGTAAATTTGAAATCGGGATCATCAGGCGGGTCAATCTCGTCGCCATGGTCATCCAGAAAATGGATGCTCCAGTGCGGCGTTTCCTCATTGAGGGGTGCTTCAAGATGGCCCATCCGACCACCGCTGGCAACAATCTGCCCTTGAAAATAGCGGAAAAAACGATTGCCCGAATCTATGATAACCAGACCCTCGGGTTCGAAATGCTCTTCCTGGTTAGACATAGGATCATCACTACCACAACCGATCACAAAGAAAGTCAGAACTGCCACAGCGGCAAAAATGCCTTGAAACGAGTTTCTTCTAAAAAACATGATAGTCTCCTGAATAAGCCCGCACGGGCAGAGAACACGCAGAGGGA
>JAGWBW010000222.1:0-4094 GCA_021295695.1 Candidatus Latescibacterota bacterium | reverse complement strand
CTATTTATCCTCTGAGGAATGCGCTGGCAATTGTCTAATCGATTGCAATCGCAAAAGCAATTTTTCGAGATTTGATTTTAGCTCTTTTTGGATCTCGACCATTTGCTCGGGTGTCACCTGTAGATTTTCTTTTTCGCCATGGTGTCCATGGCCGTGATCATGGGCCTCTCCCGAGTCATCTCCCGGTACTTCAACCACATTTTTTTCCCACAATTCAAAATCTTTTTCCATAACCTGAAGGCTATCGCGTATTCCCGCAGCATGATGTGAAAATGACTTTAGACTATCCAGTTGGTTCTCAAATTGCTCTTCAATTTCCATCATCGCCTTGTGAATATCCGCCGCCTGCTGCAAGTGGTGTGCATCTTCTTTATTTTCTCCATAGCAAGAAATAAAAAACGCAAACACTACAACACTTATCACTTTGAGTCGCATTGGATTTTGTCTCTCCATATCTTGCGTCTCCTTTCGCGTGTTTATTCTATTTTTCACAATTATCTCTGCGACATAAATGATGATTCCGAATATGGCCTGAGATCAGAAATCCCGACCCTGAAATGGTCCCTATCCGTTCCCCTATTTCCCCCAAAAGATCATGACCAACCATAGCCATTACGACGAGAAGGGCCAACCCGAGGATACCAAAACCAATGACAAATTGATCTTTATGACGGCGACACCCCAACCCAAGAGCAAGAATACTGGTGGGCAGAATCAGCCACATCAAAAGCCCGTGAAAATGTTCATCGCCAACAAATGTAGTTGCCAATAACGGAAACGCAATAAGTGCAACAGGCAATGTCAAACAATGGATCGCACACATTGTTGAAAGAACAATGGCAATCTTGTCACCTGCGGTTTGATAGCTCAAACGCGCCATTTATTATCTCCTTTTTATTTCTAACAAATACACTCAATATGTATTATCAAGATTGTTTTTAACATCTCCTTTATCCATCACCTCGGCTTTACTAATGCGAAAAAAGAGTTCGGAAGGATCTTTTTGCAACAGTTCCAGACGACCTGTAATGGTAATAGGATCATAAGTAAAATCAATCGGCTTACTCGGACGAATATCTACCAGAGACTCAGGCCCACCCCCGCCTACACAAAACGAACAGCCCCCAAGTGAATACGGCGTCAAAACAAAACGCGTCTGTTTTTTTTGCGCCGATAGCGGAATCATAAACCCGACAAGCTCAACGTATTTGCCATTCATTTTTTTTAACGTATCGGAAAATATGGGCACAAAGTTCGGCGCATAAGGATCATAACTCACCGTCGCAAGGGTTTCCCAAAGCGACCCCTTCATCATCTGAGGCAACGGAGACGCCTGAAGCTCTGGGCGATGGTCTGTTGACGAAGGCGGTGCCTCACTGCCAGTATCTATTCTCAAAATCACAGCAAATAACAAAATAAACATTACCGTGCGCTGTATATACATCACGACACCTCCACAAGTGTTTGTGCGACATCTGTCCGATAAACCTGAAGCGCGGGTATAAGAGCCGATACACTACCCAACACAAGCGCCAGACCAATGAGCCAGAATTCATCGGGCAAAATAATCCATCCCGTCAAATTTATATGCTGTGCCTCGCGCACCCATGCGCCAATCACCTCAGTGCTGGCATGCCCAAGCACAAAACCCAATCCCGTGCCCATCAACGTAAGCAAGACCCCCTCCAAAAGCACCTGAACAAAAAGCTTACCGCGGCTTGCCCCCAGAGCACGCATCATAGCCAAATCGTATCGCCGATCTTTCATCGCATTATAAAGCGCCACAAAAATACTCAACGCCGCTGCAAATACCAGAACCCCACCAAAAACCCGCACCACCTCCAACCCCACACCGAGCAATGCAAAAAGGCGTGTGGTCTCAAATGCGGGGGACGCAGCCTGAAATTTGGTCTCTTTGTTCACATACCGCGGAAATGACACGGCTGCAATGGGCGAACGATAGCGAATCAACAAACTCGTAACTTCGCGCTCGGCATCGGCTTCACTGTCCATCGGCAAACCGAGAACATCGCGCGCGCGATCCTCATCGGCATGGCTTTCCAGGTGGCGATCCTGTTCATCGCCCTCTTCTGCATGCGGTTCGTGAACCAACCACACCGTCTCAACAGAAGTCAATAACAGCCGGTCGATAATCGAACCCGTTGGTTGCAAAACACCCACCACGCGAAACGGTTGCGATTCGTGTTTATCAGAAGCAGTTTCTGCGGTCAAACCGTGCGAGCTAATAACCTCGTCACCTATTGCAAGACCTGTCACGCTGGCAACCTGCGCGCCTATAACCACCTGGTATGGCGCATCCCAAAAAGTACCATCAACCAATTCCGCCCGGTAGTGTTTGGCGTATTCAGATGTCGTCCCCACAATGCGATACCCCCGATAATTATCCCCTAATGCCAGAGGTATCGCCCGTGCAACCGCTCTGTTTTTTGCCAGTTTACGCGCCTCTAAAAGCGGTATGTTACCCGTTGGTACATCAACGTGAAAGACACTGGACAAAATCAATTGCAGGGGACTGCCCTTCGCACCCACAACAACATCGATATCTTGAACATTTCGGTACAAATTCTCTTCAAATTGTTTGCCAAAAAGCAACAAAACAACGACAATACCCGTTCCAAGCCCCAACAACACCATATTGAGCAATGTATTCAACTTCCGCCGATAAATATAGGCCAAACTAATTTTGAAGAGATTCATGCGGGCAATTCCACCTGTTCATCGAGCGTAATACAATGGTCAAAACTATCGGTAATGCGGTGATCATGTGAAGCCACCACCAGAGTTGCCTGAACCTCTCGCGCCGATGACACGAGCAAATCCAACACCTGTTTGCTGCGCGTGTCATCCAATCCAGATGTCGGTTCATCAGCCAATAATAATTGGGGGCGATTAACAACAGCCCGGGCGATAGCCACGCGCTGTTGTTGACCAAAACTCAGTTCCGATGGATAAGCGTGTTCTCGACCTGCCAGACCGAGAGTCGCAAGCATCTGCTGAACACGCGCTTTGTCCTGCGGTACACCGGCCATATAATGCGCCATAAGCAAATTTTCCAGCACCGTAAAAACTGGCAACAGGTAAAATTGTTGAAAAACAATGCCAATGCGTTGCCCGCGAAATCGATCCCGATCAGTCTCTGTCAGTGCATAAATATCCTGTTCGGCAATATGCACACTGCCCTGTGAAGGCTTTAACAGACCAGCTATAATATGCAAAAGCGTAGTCTTCCCGCTTCCAGATGGCCCGTGCAACAGCCATTTTTCATCGGGATTGGCTTCAATATGTTCTGGCAAGTCCAATACAAGACGACTGCCATAAACATGTCCAACGTGTTTAAGTGCAAACATGAGATAGTATTCAAAAAATGCGATGTGTGACTTCAAAATGTTACGAGGCCGTCAAAATCGAGCGGGTCTCTGTAATTGATGATATTGAGATGGAACGTCGCGCGAAGCTCTTGATAGAGATTGAAGCCGGCTCGTGCATCCCGTCCACCTGCCGCGTTTACCAATTGCTCACCTGCCAAACCGTCGCGCCACCCTGAGCGTCGAGCGCAGCAAGTGCGCGTCCATCTGGTCGCCAGTACAGGGCGCCGACCACATCCGCCACAGGCGCAGCTCCTATCGCATCGCCTTGCCCATCGCGCCCAAGCGACCACACAACGACTCTGCCGTCCCGACCTCCCGAGGCCAAGCGCATCCCGCGGCGAGCGAAGGAGAGCGTTGTAACGGTTTGAGCATGATGTTCCAGAACGCCGGGCTGGGTGCCTTCGGGACCACTTCCCTGGAAGCTCCAGACCGTCACCGCCTCCCCTCCGCCGGTGGCCAAAAGGGTGCCGGTGTCGTCGAAAGCCAGGGCCGACGGCTTGGCGGGATATCCCCACATCATCGAGTCCTCCTCCGTGGAGCGACGCCAGAAATGCACCGAGTTGTCCTGGCTGCCGCAGGCCACGATATCCCCGTCCGGGCTCAGCGCCATCGACACCAAGGAACCCATCCACTCCAGCTTCTGGCGAGGCTTCCCGCTGGACGCGTCGAAGAACGTCACCCGACCGTAACAGGCCGTCGCCAGCT
>JAGWBW010000036.1 GCA_021295695.1 Candidatus Latescibacterota bacterium | reverse complement strand
TTTTGAGGAGAATAAAAATGACACCTGAAGAACAGAAAGCATTTTTCTACGACCAGGGCTATCTCGTGGTTGAAGATGTGGTGTCGCCAGAGGAGTTGGCCGAGTGTGAAAAAGAGATTCGCAAGTTACACATACTGGCAGCAGATTTAGCAGGCAGTGGCGATAAGCGTTCGGGCAGTTTTCAGCGCGAGCCTTACGCAAGAGACAAAGAGCAAGATGGCTTGCCCGTGTTGCGGAAGATCGAACAGACGCGCGATTTTTCCAATGTGTTCAAGAATTTGGCTGCACATTCCAAACTCGTGCCCGTGGTTCAGAATCTGATTGGCCCCGATTTGTTGTTGTTCCGCAGTACGCTTATGCTCAAGCCTGCGTTTCACGGGTCCTCGCATGGGTTTCATCAAGATTCGGCGTATTGGCCGATGGAGCCGCCCGCGCTTGTCACGGTGAGTATTGCATTGACAGATGCCTATTCGAAGAATGGGTGTATTCGAGTGATTCCCCGGAGTCACAAGTGGGGCATGCAGAAATGGGGCGATATTGCGCGGCCTCAAGATGCAAAGTTGACAGATCGAAAAAATTTGGATACCTCACAGGCGATTGAGGTGCCGCTCAAGGCGGGAACAGCCCTTTTGTTTCACAGTTTGTGTGTACACGGTTCTGGTCCCAATCATTCACCTCGCTCGAGGCACACGGCACTCTACGCCTATTTTCCTCCCACTGTGCGTTATATTGCGCGTGGATCGGATTCATCGCGCACGTTTCCGGTGATTGCCGGGTTAGAAGGCAGGGAAGAAGTCACGATGGTCGCCGAGTCGGCGGCTTAATAATAAAATATTAATCACAATAACCGGGAGGTTCGGCGCGATGTCTAAAGAAAAAATTCGGCTCGGTTTGATCGGATGTGGCGGCAATATGCAGCGGGCGCATTTGCCTCGTTTGAAAGCAGATGGGGGCGTGGAAATTATCGGGGTGGCCGATCCCGATGAGAGCCAGGCCGAAGCATTGATGGCAGCCTGGGGGAGTGAGGCATCTTTTTATGAAGATTATCGCCAGCTCGTGCGGAATGAGGCGCTCGATGCCATGCTGATCAGTTCGCCCCATGCGCTGCATTATGAACACGCCCGTTTGTCTTTGCAAAAAGGATTGCACGTTCTGGTTGAGAAGCCCCTCACTGTTGCGTCTCGACAGACCAAGTCGCTGATCAATTTGTCGGATAAATTGAAATTGTATCTGGTAGTGGCCTATCAACGCAATTATATGGCTCCCCACGTTTATGCGCGTGAATTGATTCGACAGGGTGAACTTGGAGAGTTGCGCGGCGTGGTGGCTTATGTGACACAAAACTGGGGAAGTATCCGCGGTTGGCGTTTGGACCCCGAGCTGTCGGGGGGCGGCATGTTCATGGATACGGGTAGCCATCTCCTCGCTTCTGTGTTGTGGATTACGGGACTGGAGCCTGTGGAGGTCTCGGCTTTTGCGGAGAATGCGGGAAAAGCCGTGGATACCAATATGGTGGTCAATGTGCGTTTTAAAGGCGGCGGGGCGGGTACACTAAATACCTTTGGCAATGCGGCGCATCACGATGAGCGAATCGCCATTCACGGAAGCAAGGGCTGTCTGGTATTCCATTTGCACCAGTGGCAGGTACAGTCGGTTTTGCTGAATGACAAACCACTCGAAATTCCACCGCATATTCAGGAGACGACTCCCGATCAGGCATTTTTTGATCTGATCCGCAACGATGGCGTGGGATATTCGCCGCCGGATTTTGCTTTGCAAGTCGCCCGCTTGTCCGAGGCCGCTTATCGTTCGGCTTCTGCAAAGAAGGCTGTAAAGGTGTCGCGGTAATGCACCGTGAGCCGCCTTGTGTGGTTGCTATCGGTGCCGTGTTGTGGGATGTGTTTCCCGATGGCGAGCGATTGGGGGGCGCGCCGGCAAATTTTACCGTGCAGGCGGCTGCTTTAGGCGCGCGTTCTGCTATGGTGAGTTGTGTGGGAGACGATGCGCAGGGCAAGGCAGCTCTCGAGATTTTGAGCGGACATGGTGTGGCGATAGATGCTGTACAAGTACATGCCCATCGACCAACGGGTACTGTGAACGTGACCCTTGTAGATGGGCAGCCCACTTATGAAATTGTCGAAGGCGTGGCGTGGGATGCGATTACATGGTGTCCAGAATTGGCACCGATAGCGCAATCTGCTCACGCCTTGTGTTTTGGTACGCTGGACCAACGCGAGGCACAGAGCCGTCGGGCTATTACAAATTTTTTAGATGCGGCGTCACCGGATTGTTTGTGCGTGTTCGATATCAATTTCCGCCAGCACTATCACAATTATGAGATTGTGCGAGAATCCCTGGCGCGCGCCGATGTGCTGAAATTAAATGACGAGGAAGTGGTTCTGCTGCGCGATTATGTGGGGGGGGAAGAAGATGTGGATGCTTTTTTGACAGGTATTCGCGCGCGTTTTGACCTGCAATGTGTGATTTTGACGTTGGGAGAACACGGGTGTCGGGTTGTGAGTGAAGGTGGGATTTGTCAGGCGGTGGGAAAAAGACAGCAGGTCGTGAATACGGTGGGTGCTGGCGATGCTTTTACGGCGGCATTTGTCATGCATTTACTCGCTGGCACACCGATGCAGATATGCGCCGAACAAGCTAATGCCGTTGGCGGTTTTGTCACGACACAGGACGGTGGAATGCCGCCTTTGCCTGCGCGTTTTCGGGTTTTTTAGCGGTCTAATTACAAATATCCCAACGCTCTGAGCCGATCTTCAAGTGCTTTTTTTTCGTCTTCTGTATATACCTCGTCGCCCGTGTGTGAAGGTTGGGCATCTGGTGGTGCAGGCGTTGAGGGGGCGTTGACTATTGCCTGGCCTTGTATGTCGATGGGTATGGGTATATCCATGAGACCGAGTATGGTTGGCGCGATGTCGCGTATTTCCAGATTGTGTCTTTCGCCTGTGTGCATGCCGTCTTTGAGAATAAAGATACCGTGTTGGGCGTGATTGGCATCGTCTGGCCCGGTGTCGTTTTCAAGGGTGTGGATGGCGCGATGGCCTATTGTGCCAACAGAACGCCAGTGGAGGTCGCCAAAATAGACGATCAGGTCAGGGGGGATATTGTTAATGGTGCTATAAATATCTTCTGGTTTAAAGACCTGTGTCGGCAAGGGATTGCCTTTGTCGTCGGGAATGTCCGCGATTTTTTTTGAAAGTTGGTCACGTAAGACATGGTATTGTTCGGGGGGCACAATGCCTTTTGGTTCGCGTCCGGCAATGTTGAGAAAGATGCGCGCGTAATAGCCACCCGCACCCCAGGCTGTGGTTTTTGTCCAGTCGATTTCGAGATCCTCATAAGCCGTGAGCTTATGGGGATATTTTTTTAGTACCAAATATCCTTCGCGGATCAACCATTCGTTGATGCAGATACCGCCGTCAATGCGCTTGGCACCGTGGTCTGAGACGAGAAGGATGGCTGTGTCTTTACCAGCTAGAGCAATCAGGGATGCGATTTCACCATCGAGATACCGGTAATAGTCGCGGATGGCGTTCACATATTCGGAATTGGGATCGTGTTTTCGGTGGGTTTGATCCAGAAATCGCCAGAATCCGTGGTGGATGCGATCTGTGCCCATTTCCACATGCATGCAGAAGTCCCATTCGCGGGTTTGCATGAGATGCCGGGTCACGCGAAATCGCTTTTCGGTCATGGCGTAAATTTCGCGGAGCAAGCGCGCTTTGTCATCGGTGCGAAAATCGCGCACATCGATGATGTAGCCATCGGATACGCGCTCGATTTCGGCTTTTAGACTGTCGGGATAGGTATAGGGACTGTTGTTGCTCGGTGTGAGAAAAGAGGCGATCAGACAGCCGTTGACTGGCTGGGGGGGATAGGTTTGGGGCACGCCAACGAGGATTACTTTTTTGCCCGCAGCAGAAATGATATCCCAAACCGTATCGTCATGTACCAGGGTAGAGTTGGCGATAGACAGACGGTTGTAGGAATAGTCGGCGCGGTTGCGAAGGCCATAAAATCCCAGTGTACCGGGGTCTTTGCCCGTTACCATACTCATCCAGGCAGGGATGGTGATGGGTGGGATGGTGCTTTTGAGGTTGCCGTAAACCCCGGTATGGATCAGGTTGCTGATGGTGGGCATGTCATTTCGAAATCGACGAAAGATCAACCCGGGCGACGCGCAATCCAGACCTATGACGAGTATTTTCATAATTCTTTTCACTTTATCGATATACAATCAACTTGTCTTTAACCCGCGCCTGCGATTCGCCATTGTCTGCTGTCAGGATGTACAGGTACGTATTGTTGCTCAGCACATGGCCGTCGACGTCTCGCCCATCCCAAAAAATCTGGTTGTATCCCGCGCGTGCAAATGGCTCTTCAATTCTCTGAACGAGCCGTCCGGCAAGGGTGTAAATCCGCACGGTGACTTCTGAAGGACGCGATAAGATGAATGTAAAATGACCCGTATCGGATACGGGATTGGGCGCGACCAGTGCGTTTTCTATCGCCAATATTGAAGAGATCTGGAACGACATAGCAATTTTTGCAGGACCATTTCCCAGTCTGTCAGATGCCTCGACATTGAGCGTATAACGACCATCGACAAGCGCGTTTGGAGTATAGATAAATGACAGTGTCATGGGAGTAACAGCGCGATCTTTTATTTTTTCTGACTCATAATCGCTTTCCTGTCCTTCGTCCGTTCCCGAAAGCGATAGGCGAATGCTGGACAAATCAATACCCGCTGTATCGCGCATGGAAATGCGAAATGTCGGTTGGGAGGGCAAATAATCTTCTGGTCGCACTTCGCCGAGAGCATCCAGTGCCGCGATTTTGATTGTTGGCACATCGCGATCAGAACTGGGCGCAATCTGTACTGGCTCTGTAAGTGCTACCTCGCGCCCGGGAAAAATTGGCTGCCCTTGAAAATTTTCCAAACGAGCCGTTACCATGTGTTGCCCGGCCCATTGCGCGGTTTGCCACGTCAGGCGCAGGGGTATGATCCGTCCGAGAGGGCTATCTTCGGGTACAGCCACGCGCCCTATCAGACGTCCCTGCGCGGGAGCGCCGCTATAAAAGGCGACAGATGCGCCCAGAGCAAGTTCTAATGGACCGCGATTTTGCACATCGAGATGGAGGTACACGGGTTGCAATTCCGTTATTTCAAAAGGTTCTGCCCGCAAGTTGCTCAGGCCAATATCTGAAAGCGGCTGATATGTCGTGGTCCAGGTTTGCAGGCTGGGGGATGAATTTAATCCCTCTCCGTGCAATTTAATCTGAATTTTAAGTCGCGGGACGGCTATACCGTTCAAATTTTGTGTTCCGGGCGGCAAATTTTGCCATTGTGGCAATGGGGCAAAAGTATTGTTATCGATCTCGCCGAGTAAATTCACTTCGGCTTTGCCCGTGCCCGATAAAGCCGTTGTTACCGTATGCCACGCACTCGCCGGTCCGATTGGTTCAGATGTTAAGGTGCCAAATTCGGGCAAGCTCTGTCCCGGATACCGATATACCATGCCCCCGCGCAATTGTCCCAACCACACCACGTTGTTCAACCAATCAAATTGCCCACCCAAAATATCTGTCTGTGCCTGATCGCTTTCAAATTCTTCCACAAATGCCCCGGTATGTGCATCTACCACGCGCACGCGATGCGTCAATCCCGTGCCAAATTCGATTAAGTAGATAAACTGCCCATCGGCAATTGCGCCATCTGTAAATAGATATCCAAATCCCGTTTCTGTTGGCTGCACGGTAAATTGCCGTACGATGCGCCAGGCATTAGCCGGGTCAAATACGCGTACGATCCACCCGCTGCGCTTTATGCCATTGACCCCTGCAGACACATTGTAGATAAACTCACCATCAGAGGTAATTAAAGCATGGTCATCAAAGGGCAATCCACGGGACAAATCCAGCAAGCGGTCGGGTATTTCAACGGTATCGATCCGTCCAGTGACGGGCGAAATACGCAGCACAGAGCGTGCTGTGCGGTGTTCGGCATAGATAAACCCATCGCTGTGAAATGTCGCAGAAATGCTTGGGATAGGTGTTTCGGTCACGATCCCGTAATTTTGACCCGCTACCGTGCCATTGAATCCCGTGCCAATGCGCGCGAACAAGTCGCTGCCTGGATACAAGTCTTGCGGTGTATAGAATCGCTTCACATACAGGTATGTTCCGTCTGTACACAAAACGGCTGTGCCCGCCACATCTTCGCTCAAAAAAGAAGCTTCGGCATCATTGAATCGGATCGGTGGTGGTGACATGGTGCGCCCTACAGTACCGTCATCAGATAGCACGACATCTTCGCCTGTGCCGTGTGATAATGCAATAGCACCGTCTTGTTGCCACACCACCTGCCGCTCGGGTACAGAGGATGTCACCACAAAATGTCGCACATCGGACCAGGGTCCCGTTGTCTGTCCATCGGATAATCGGGCGCGCCAAAAATAGGACCCTGCGGACAAACCCATCGGTCGCCATAAAATGAGGCCCTCGGTGGCGGCTATGCTGCCCGAGCGCATTGTTGCGGTATCTTGAAAATCGCCAGACGCACGCAACTCAAATTCGCCCGTTAGGTGGAACTGGTCTTCCCCTGACCGAACGCCCAATACCGTTTGTGCATTTGTGATGGTCTGGCTCGGTCGTGGCAAGAACGGCACAGCCGATAATGCGCCTAAGACATCGATTTCTACCGCTGTCCGATTATTTGTTTCATCGCCTTCTGCAATCGCATCGGCAGGGTCGGCTATCGCTTCTAAGATATGGCGTCCGGCGCGATCTTTGAGGCGCCAGAGCACTGTTACACTATCGCGTGTTCCAAAAGGCGGTAAGGCTGCCATGAATAGGGTATCGACCGCGGCGGAATCCAGGTTGCGATCAATCAGGATGATATTCACGCTGCGATCGGGCAAAGTGCCCCAATTATCTATGCGTAGCGTTACCCGAACCGAGTCTCCCGTGGTCAATTCGCCTTGTTGGTCCAACTGCAATGCCGCATCGCCAAGTACAAAATCCGGGCTTTGCGGAACTGCGATTTGTTGTGCGGGATCGCCGATCAAATTCATTCCCACCAGTCCCAGTTCGCTCGAAGGGAGAACCTCGAGTTCGGTCATTTTGCCCAGTGCAAGACTTTGCCCGAAAGCCAGTGCGCCATTTTCAAATATATGTCGAAATAGCGCTGTATTGAGCTGGTTGTTAATGCGGATAAAAGAGAGGGAAGACGCGGATATATATGCTATTGCGCCACCATTGGATTTGTTGGTCATTTCTTCGGCGAGACTAATGATGCGCGGGTCCCAGTATAATCCATTGAGACATGACATTCCAATAAATAGGGGCAGGCGTTCAGCATTTTGAATTTGGCTCATGTAACTGAAGCCCCCTTGCTGAAATGTTCCGGCAAAATATTTGGACATTGATGAAGCACTGCCATGTCCCATAAAATTTACAATCAGACGCCCCTCGTTGATCTGTCGAATAACTTCTCGGGATGAGGCATTGGGTTCGGGCGGCGTATCTTCATCGTGATATACCTTGAAATTCTCCAGGCCAATAGCGCGCGCAATTGCTGCCAGTGTATCGCTTGGCGCAATAAATTTGGATGGGTCCTGATCATCCCAATTTGCCATTAGCGTGATGCGGTTGTGCCATTGTGCTGGCGGTGTTTCGTCATAAGTGATCACTTTTTCTACAACTGTATTGGCCTGCGACGTGCGGATCACGGAAAACCGCCCCACGAATACATCCATAAACAAATCATCATCCACTCGCCCAAAAAACTCATCGGTAAATGCCAGACCGCGGTTGGGAGATTGAAAGGGCATGCCCGGTACGAGGTTGTGACGCGCAACCCGTGTTTCCCCAAATAAATTGCGATAGTCAAAGCTGAATTCCCCGAATAACAATACGTACACGGGGCGTTGTGCCCAGGTGTGAAATCCGTATTGTACAAAACGGCGAATGGCTTCGGCATCGACTTGTCCAAAAGAAAATTCGTCATATACATCGGCTACATTGACCACCAGTGTCGATAACCCTTGTCCCTGCCGATGTGCGGCCAAACGCTCGGCAGCATCCATGAAATCTGCACCTGCGATAATCACGTAATCCGCGCCAGAGTATCCGCGTAAATCATAAGGTGTATCGGGTTCTGCGAGTTCTGGTGTTTTTATTGCTGTTTCATCCACTGCGATAAAATTGCCACTTTCGGCAATTTCAAACCGAATTCCCTCGCCATCTCGAACCGTGCCGATGATTTCGTTCTTTTGGAGATTCAAAACTCTAACCCGCTCGTGTTCAAAATTGGGAATTGAGATCGCGCGTGGCGAAAGCACAATGCCCGGGTTAAAACGCAGCATACCATCTATGGCCTCAAATCGCCGTGGATAGGTAATCTCCACCCAGTTGAAATACACGTGATCGACGTAGGGAATCGGTTCAAGTGGAAATGAGGGATCGCCGGGCGTTCGCAATACCACGTATGTGGTATCTGACAATGCCGATACGGGTACTGTGCCCGTTGCTATATGGGCATCCTGTCCATCCCAGCGTGCTTCTGTGATGAGCGGACCATCCTGAATTTGTACGACAGCGTAGTGATCGGGGTTTATGTTCTGGTTCAGGGTCAACGAATGCATGCCCAGGCGAATTTGTGCGTTGCTACCTGATTCGCGCGCCAGCCCCGGCAAAGGTACGGGCATTACGACGTCTGTGGGCATATCGCCCGGACGCGACGGAGATGCGGTGCGTTGCCAGAACCAGTGATCGCGGTTGGCATTTCGCGCATGTCCCAGGGCTTCATAGGTCGAATCGATTTCAACGTGTTTGCGCGACCAAAAATGCGTCAAGACCTCGTTAGTAGATGCATCCTCAGCCCGTGTATATCGCAGGCCAGCTTCTCGGCCTATACGCAGGAAATAGATGCGTTCTGTGCCATACTCACTTTCAAAATCTCGATCTGGCGCGCGCCGAAACGCGCCCCAAAACAGCACCCCATCATCCGTATCTAATACGCCGTCGCCCCCATCTTCAATGAGTAGCGGGATTTCTTCCCCGTCTAAAAATATCTGCAACCGATCCAGATCTCCGGGTACCAACACAATGCCGGATTCGGAAAACCAGCGCGCATTCAATCGGTAGAAGCCATTTTCAAAAATTCTGATCTTGTAATACGTGGCTGTGGGATCGTACCAATCCTGGGCGCGCTTTGTCGCGCGAATGCGTCGCCCGCGCCAAAAGCGCGCTTGTTCGGGATTGAGCAGTCCCTTTTGATAGATGGGCTCAAAATCGTCCGTGTCTCTCAAAAGCCGAATAGGGGGGCGCGTTTCATCCGCGACAAATAACACGCGCACCCGCAATTGTCGCGCAATCCGAATCCTGCGCTGAACGGGGTCGTATTGAACAGGACGCAATGACAGAATTGCGATTTGTTGATCGCGCAAGATGCCCGTGTGCGCGATAACGGCTTCTGCACCAGGATAAAATCCCGGTGTGTCGTAAATTGTTTCGTCCTTCAGATAGGCCGATCTCGAAAACGGATGTTGTTCAGATCCCAACAACTGCATCTGTGGCACTGGCATTAGATCCAGGCCTTCGATTTCCTCATAGTCTGCATTGAGCACTTGAACGACCGCGTGAGAGCCATAAGGCATGCCCAGTGTTGCACCGCGCACGGGTACAGCAGGTGCCCCTGGCTGGTGCAACCACATCCATCCCGGCACGTCTATGCGGTCATAAGGAGATTCTGAGGTGACGACTAAGTCGGATGTACCCACTACAATTTCCACCCAGTTTTCTCCCGTTGCCACCACGCGCACGTCTCCCGCGTGTGCGACGCTCGTCGCGATTAGCAAAGTGATTGCAGGGATGCTATGCCAGAAAACTTTCACGATCGTACCTTTTTTATGGCCACAATTTCTCAAATTCACCTTTGTTGTAAATTACCACGCGATCCCCCGGTTGCATATTCAGCGCGACCGAGAGAGAATCGGTTGCGTGTACCGTTACACGGCCCCACATCTGGTCAATGGCAAAAGGCGGTGTTTGCCCTTGTCCTTTGCTGTGAAATGAAAAGAAGCCTCCTTTTTCGATCGCAAGATCAAACCCCGTATTTGTCCTGTGAATGCGATACGCAAAATCACCTGTCAGCCAGACGTGATTCACCATTGCAATTTCAGCTTGCAACGGTTGGGGTGAGCGCATGGCAAGTGCATTTTGGAGTGCATAAGCAAATAGCGGTTTGCCGCTGAATGCGTCAGAGGGGGTCCACGCCGAGGGCACGTTGCAGACGAATAACGTGCCGGTGGTTGTCTGTGCATGGGGCATCAAATTGGCAATTGCATTTTCGCTCATTTGCGATGCATCGCGCCAGAAAAAGCCTTCGCGTCCGACCACCACTCCGTAATACAGGATTAGAACGGCAAAGAGAGAGCAGAGAATTGGCTGTTTTTTATTGAGCCAAATTGTAGCGATCCCCAGACAAAAGAAGGTGGAGGGCAAATACAAATACCAGTTGTGCAAGTGCCCTAATGCCGGAGCGAGACTTGCGCCGAGGAGGAAGATCAGAAGCAGAGTAAATGGGCGACTGAATTTGTGTGAGATGCCGCGACCATGTTGGTAAATGAAGATTCCAGCACTTCCGACCACCAGCGCAATGCCCAACCACCAGATATCACTCATACCAAATTTTGCCACTGCTTTCACGCCGTCGCGTGCCCAATTTAGAATTGATACCTGGGGTGTTCCTCCCAATGCGCTGCCCAGCACGAGCCATCGGACGCCAAAATACGCCAGCAATACGATACAGACAACCGCCAATCCGCGCCGCGCTGGTGCTGTTTTCCACGCTTTGTCATACGCGACCAGGATAGCGAGTGCGATGGGTAGAGAAACGGCCATTTCTTTGGACAAAAAAGCGAATGCACTACAAGCGGCAAGCCCCAATAGCGCGCCGGTAGAACCGCGCTCCATATATTTAAAAAATAAAATTAATGCGCTTAGATAAAATAGCGTACACAAGAGATCTGTGCGCCCGACAATCCAGAAGATGGAATCGGTGTGAATGGGTAGCACAAAAAACAAAAGCGCGGCGCCCCAGGCCACTGCGGAGTCTGTGGAGAGGCATCGCGCAAATAAAAAAACGAGATATGCGCATCCCGCGTGAATTAAAATATTATGGATGTGATAAATAGCGGGTGCATAACCGCCGATTAAATAGTCCAGATAAAACGATAAAACGACCGCCGGGCGATAATATCCCCCTTGCCCAATCAGGCCCTCCCATCCGGTTGTAAAAGCGAAGACAACGCCCTTGGACGCCAACTTGAGATGGCCCCAATCATCATCTAATAACGAGATGCCCGAAGCTATCCACGCCAGCATTGCAAAGGCCGCGGCGGCGCATAGTTTTAAAATTGTGAGACTTTTTGCCATAGGTAAAAAACGGACTTTGGTCTTTCACGAGTTAGATGCCGGTTGTGCTCTGTATTTGGACGACCACATACCAATCGCGTCCAAAATCTCGAATTTTGTAGCATCCGGCAAAGCCGCTTGCAATTAGTGCGTCTTCAACATCTCGTTTGCTGTATAACCACAGCGGACATCTTCGCAGGCGGTATCGGATATGCCGCTGCCACGCCAAAAACCCGTTCGATTTTGGAAAGCTCGCGTAGAACTCGCCCGTCACTTCTGCGGCCAATTTTTTCAAAACCGGTACGGGATTTTCAATATAATCAAAAAATCCCATCAAACACGCCGCGTCAAATACCCGATCAAAACGAACAGATAGATAATCGCCCAGAATGAGGTCTGCACTTACATTGAGCGCGTCGATATTGTCCTGTGCGATTTTTAGCATTTCTTTGGCAATATCTATCCCCACGGCTTCTTTACCCTGAAGTGCAAACGCAGCCGTATATCGTCCCGGGCCACACCCGATGTCTAATACAGAATGGATCGCTGCTTTTTTGGTATGCCGAAGCGTTTCCTCAAAGCGCCGCACCATCACCTGCCGAAATGTGCGATCTACCCATCTGCCGAGCGCGCTTCGATGTCCTGTATGTCCGTAGAGCGCATCAAAATTTTTGGCATAAATATCAAAAAACTGCCCAACAGCTCGCGTTGATGAACTGCTGGCGCAGTCGTACCCCATTTTGCGCGATTTCATCTTTTGAGCCTTTGTCGATAAATTGCATCCAATTTTTTCACCATAACGCGGTGATCCCATCGCGCAATCGCGTGCTGGTATGCGCGTTCTCCAAATGTGTGACACATCTGAGAGTCTCCGATCAATTTTTCCAAATACGTCACCATCGCTTTGATATCGCCTTGTGGTACGACAAAACCCGAGTGCCCATGTGTTACAATCTCTCGTATGCCTTCGACTTCGAACGATACTGTGGGCACTCGCGAGAGGGATGCCTCTACGGCAACACCGGACAAGCCCTCGCGCAAAGAGGATAGAACATGCACAGAGGCAACCGCATACGCAGGTGTAATATCCTGAAAAAATCCCGCAAAAATGACACGGTCTTCAATTTCCAACTCGGCACAAAGCCGCTCACAAGCTACGCGTTCGGGGCCTTCACCTACCAATAACAATCTGGCTTCGGGACATTGCAATCTGGCAAATGCCTCAATCGTATAATGCTGTGCTTTGGCGGATGAAAAACGGCCAATATTGACCAGTACGGGCGCGTCGTCAGGTATGTCTATCTCGCGTCGAAATGAGGCTTTTTTTACATTGTTCAGACGCTGTTCAAAGTCTGTAACATCAATGCCGCTATAAACGATCTGGTGGGGAATGCTGCGACCGATATTTTCCCGATGGTAGTGCCGAATTGTGTCTCGACCAACGGCTATGATCAAATCGCAGGCCCATATCGTTATTTTTTCGAGCGCGATGTAGAACCGCCGTTTGATGCGGCTGACTGGATCGTTAAAAACCACACCGTGAAGCCCGTAGATGATATGCTTGCAGCCGACCAATCGCGCGGCGAGGCGTCCGAGCAAACTCGCTTTGCTTTCATGGGTGTGAACCAGGTCAAATCGCTCGCGGCGAATCAATTGCATGAACCACAGTAGCGCGCGAAGATCGCGCCAGGGTCTGATTTCTCGATCTAAATATGGGCATATATGCGCGGCTACCCCGTGTAGTTTTAACAGATCGTCCCGCTCGATTTGCTGTCCAACGGCCAGATGAATCTCGTAATCCTTTCGCATGCCCTTCATCGAAAGATACACATTTCGGTCAGCGCCACCACCGGGTGCAAGCCATGTCATGGTATGGAGTATTTTGGGACGTCGATTCATAACAAAAATTGGCGTTTACACCTCCCAATGGGCAATGCAAACGCCGATTATCATAAAAAATAAAGCGGGCATCACGATTCGTAATATTCAATAATGCGCCGCAATGTGGTATCCAAACTGATTTTGGGATTATAACCCGTTAATTTTTTAATCTTGGTCAAATCGGGAACGCGATAATTGAGGTCTTCGTAAGAACCCTTTGCAAATGCCTTCTCATAAGGCACAAATTCAATGGGTGAATTGCTTTCCGTCAGTGTTTTAATTTTTTCCGCGAGGCCCTTGATGCAAATTTCGTTGGTCTCGTGATTGCCGCCCAGATTGAAAATTTCGCCCGGCGTTTGGTCGTTTTCCATCAATGCCGTCAATCCATCTAAAGCATCTTCTATATCGGTAAAACACCGCCGTTGTTCGCCGTCGTTATATACAGTAATGGGATGTCCCAACAATGCCTGCTTGATAAATCGGGGCACCACCATACCGTATTCTGGACTCTGCCGGGGACCAATTACATTGAAAAAACGCACCATAATTACGGGCAATTTTTTTTCTCGCCAATAAGCCAATCCCAGCATTTCACCGACAGCTTTAGAGGTTGAATAATTCCATCGTGCAACAGTTGTTGGTCCCAACAAGCGATCATCATCTTCACTAAATGTTGCTTTGCCGTTTTTCTTTCCCGCAACCTCTGAAGTGGAAGCCAAAAGTACCCGTTTCTTCTTTTTGTTCGCCAATTCCAACAGGAGTTCGGTGCCTCGGATATTTGTGGTCAAAGACTGCAATGGGTGGTTGATGACGTAATTCACACCCACAGCCGCCGCGAGATGATAAATGACATCACTCCAATCGACTAAGGGCTTTAGCGTCTCGGGATCGAGCACTGTGCCCACTTTCATTTGAAACCGCGGATTCCCTTCAAGGTGCCGCACATTGTCCAGATCTCCAGTTGAAAGATCGTCTAAAACATAAACTTCGTGGTCTTGCTTCAAGAGCCGTTCGGCCAGATGTGAGCCAATAAAACCCGCACCGCCCGTAACCAAAAACCTCATATATTCATTCCTTTCCCATTGCAGAGCAGGACATATATTCCGCCCAATACCATCCCCATTCTTTTACAACACAGTACACAATACCCTGCCCAAAACACCTAAATATAAGGTCTCGAATGCTTAAAGGCAATCAGAAATCTGAAGCGAAACACGCCGTCCGCAGATAGGTTCTGATGACCTCATTCATCTTTTCTCATTTGTAATGCTATTTCACGTAGCGGGCAAAAAGAGAAATCGGCCAATAATCGTCGCAATCGAGGCTCTGTTGCTTTCAAATTGGCATAGTGCGTCAAACGCGCCTTCCAGTAAAATGCGATTCGTGGATGATCGGGATCGAGTTCCCACGGATGTAGATAAAAGACCACGGCTCGCTTTTGTTTGCCCACGGCCCTCATATTTGCGCGGCTCACAAAATAGGGAAATAGTCTGAAATACGCGCCACCAGTTACAGGCAATCGCATTTTTCCTACCTGGCGCACAGACATTGGAATTTCGCAAATTGATCCTGAGGCGGTTTTTATAGTACGCGGAGCCAAATCAAAATCGGGAATTCCATAGCGCCAGTTATGCACGGGAAAAATACTCGAATCGCACTGAAATCCGAGTTCTGCCAAAATATCCAAAGCCCATAATGATCGCGTTGTAATGGAGAAATAGGCCGCGCGATAGGCCGTTACGGGTTGTGCTGTTACATTGGAGATCACAGCAGAAGCCCGCTGTGTTTCTTCTCGAAATCGCCTGGGCGTCATTTCATAGACCAGATCGTGAGACCATCCATGGCATCCCAATTCGTGACCTTCATCGGCTATACGGCGTATTAAGTCGGGATAATGCTGCGCCACGGGCCCCAGGATAAAGAATGTGCCGCGAATATCGTATTCTGCCATTATATCGAGCAAGTGATGGCAACTTCTCTCAAGGCGCGGCTCACTTTGCGCGGACATTTGATTAGAGATCGGTATGCCCTGATACCAATCTTCGACATCTACTGTGAAAGCGTGTCGCATTGGTGTATGCTCCGCTGCAGAAGGGCCAGCAATTGATCGCTGCTTTTTTTGAGGGCGTAATGTGCTATCACACGGGCGCGGCCAGCAGCCCCCATGCGATTGCGCAGGGTTTTATTTTTGATCAATGTACCCAAAAATTCGATCCACTCGACTTCTGTCTCAGCCAAAAATCCGGTTTTTCCATGGGTGACGATTTCGCGGTTGATTTCGACTGGACTCGCCACCACGGGCAATCCACAGGCCATGTATTGTAGCAATTTATACCCTCCTTTGCCCCGCGTAAAAGGATCGTCGGGCAGGGGCATCAAGCCAATATCAAATGTTTGTAAATGACCAACTTCGGTTTCCAGTGCCCAGTCCATGCGCTCAATTTTCAGATTGGGTACATCAAAGTCGCCCGCACCAATCAAGCGCAATTCCAAATTGGGACATTGCCGGGAGAGAGCGGCCAATGGGTCTCGAATCAAGTCCAGATACCGCGTTGTCCACTGGCTTCCAATCCATCCCAGTACGACCTTTTCACCCGTTGTTTTCTTTCGGGGGACATAACGCGCGGTATCGATAGGCCCCGTGATTTGTGAAACACAAGAACAATAACGGGCTGCAAATTCAGCGGTGTAGGCATTTTCTACGATGGCACAGTGTGCTATTTGCAACATCGCGGGTACGCCCATTGCGCGCCGTCGGGTCCGCAACCGGTTGATCCATCCCGCGTTGGGGTTTTCGAGTGTAAAAATAGCGTCGTCAAAATCGAAAAATATTTTGTGTCTGTAGCGGCGCAACAAATGTGGTATGGGAAAGGAAAATAACACTTTTTGAATCAGTATGGCATCGTATTGTGGCGCTGTAAAAACGCAAGCCCATCCCGTCCATAAGGCGCGAGAATAGGACAAAACATAGTACAGAAGGCGTGAAAAAACACCTCTGGTATTGCGTTTGATCAGGTCATCGGGCGTCACGATTTTGACATCACAGGTGACCCCCGCCCGCCGCAACAGGGGTAAATAATCAAAAACCCGCGTGCGGCTGCTGGCGGCTAAGGGGCCATATTGCGCGACAAATAAAATTTTCATATCCAGCCGTGTTGCGTTGTCACGGGCGAGCCAGAACGCTGGTTAAACCAGCCCGGTCCGCTTTCCAATGCGACTTCTCGACCGGTGATGGCAGATTGTTCGGCGGCGAACAGAATTTCCATGATGTGGCGTGCCCATTCGCCGTGGGTCGGCGGTTCAATGTCCAGGGCGATGGCTTCGGCAAAGGCTTTCCACTCGTTGTGCATGGTCGAGGGCGGCTCGTCGAAGGGGACGTTTTCCCACTGATCATTTTTTCCAACTTTGACGTATTTCCCTCCGTGTTCGGTAAAGCGCAATGTGCCATTTGCACAGATAACCTGGCATTCGTAGTCGGGCGCACCATCTGCAAATCCAACGGCTATGGCAATGCCTGCGAGGCCGTTTTTATAGCGGATAAAGGCCGTGGCCGAGTCATCTGCGGCCTGATAGTGGGCGCGGGTTCCAATGGCGGCTGAGACGGATACGGCCTGTGAGCCGATCATCCAGGTGAGCCGATCTACGACGTGTACGCCATTGGTCAACCACATGCCCCCGCCGTGGTAGCGGCTGCGGTATTGCGGGCGGCGACCGGCGTAGCTCCAGTTTTTGGACATGTAACACACGGCGGTGATGACGGGTCCCAGTGCGCCAGAGTTCAGTATTTCTTTTGCTTTGATGCTGGTGCCGTAGTAGTGCTGCGTCAAGCCGACCATCAGTTTGACCCCATTCTCGGCTGCGGCTGCGACCATGTTGTCGCACTGTTCCAGGCTGATGGCCATGGGTTTTTCCACCAGGACGTGTTTGCCCGCCTTGCAAGCATCAACGGTGAGGCGATGGTGGAGTTGGTGGCCCAGGGTGATGGCGACAGCGTCGATTTCGGGATCCTTCAAGAGGTCGGTGTGGGTGGCGTAGCTTTTCGGGACGTCGTATTTGCCCATGTATTCGCGGCGCTTTTCCTCAATGAGGTCGGCAACGGCGAGGACTTCGACGTTGTCCAGCGTTTCAATGGCATCGCAGTGAGACCGGGCAATACCACCCAGACCGATAATTCCAACTTTTAAGTTGTCCATTGTGATTACTCCTTGTCGAGCTTGCGGGTGATGGCGGCAAATTCAGTGCCGATGCTGACGCCGGAATACCGGGTTTGTGCCGCGATTTGGTCGGGGCGTGGGTCGGGAAGGATGATGTCTTCGCAGGAAAAGGTGGGCCCCTCATGGGCGATGAGTGCGGTGGCTTGCATACTATAGCTCCTGTAGCTCAAATTTTGGGATGTTCTGCACGTATTTTCAGAAATTCCTCAGGCGTAGCAATGCTCATTCCAGATTGTGGGAAGTCCTGCGGATTGCGAGTAATCAAAATATGTGCCCCCACTCGAATAGCAGAATGAAACTGAATAGCATCCTCAAAATCATCGCAGGCTGAGTCCAGGGCCTGATTGATAATTTTGGCATCGGGTGCCACCGAGTCGAATACATCCCGCAATAGTTTTAATGCATTTTCGGCCTTTGTTTTATTTTCCGCTTTCCGAACGATATAGTAAATATTGTTGAAGCTAATCGCTGAAATAAACGCCGTAATTTCTCCACGTTCGGCGAGTGTCCAGACCCGTGCTGAAGCCTGATAGTGGGGTTCGCGGTGTGTAAGCACATCGATCAGAACATTTGTATCGACCAGCGCGATCATCCCCGCACCCCGTATTTCTCAGCAAGTGCGTCTTCGAGCAACTCGCGCTCCGTTTGTTTAGTTGGTAATTTTACGATTCCTGATGCACGGAGCGTAATTGGACCTAAGGCGTCTTTGGGATCAAATTCCTGGTCAATCGTTCGAAAAAGCCGCACAAAAAGTGCCGAAACACTGGTCCTTTTTTTTGCTGCAATCAGCTTGGTTTCGGCAATTACTTCCTCTGGAGCACTCAAAGTTAGCTTTTTAACTGCCATCTTGCTCTCCTTTCAGGCAATGTTTATACGTATCATTTTTTTTATAAGATACGTGTTTTGAGGTTTGGTTGTCAAGATTGTTCCTCAAATGAGAGATTGCTGGTGGTGCTGGATGGCCCGCTGAATATTTTCGACGATTTCGAGATTTCTGTGAGGACGATGATGTTTGGCGGTTTTTTGTGCATCGTTGACCTATTTTACGGTTTGAGGTATTTGCCGGGGATGCGCGATCCCTCGTATTTTTGATCGGGGTCGCGGTTGGCTATGACTTCGGGGATATCCCCTTCCCAATAGTCTGGTACGTCAATGGTGGGGCGTCTGTGCCAGGCGAGAATCAGGGTTCTGCGCTCATCTGTGTAATTTCTTCCAGCAGAGTGTAGGATGCGGGCATCGCCCAATACCAGCGAGCGCGCAGATATGGGCACATTGACCTCATCCGGGTGGTCGCTGAACATGATGGGATGCGTTGCTTCGATAAATCGGGCGCCCTGTTCGTGCGCTGGTACCATTTGGTCGTGGAGTGGTATGCGCTTGAGATGGGTGCCGGGTATGACTTTCAAGCAGCCGTTTTCGACTGCGGTATCGGTTAGATAATAGTTCAGAAATATGATCTGCGGCCAGGGGGAGCAACTGATGGGATCGTTCCATTGCATCCAGTCCTGGTGCCAATAGAGCGGTGGTCCCTTCGGTTCTTTGGTGAGGATGATGATGCCGCCGCCGGTATGGAAATCTCCAAAGCCCAATTGTTCGAGTGCTCGCCGCGATGGTTCCCATTCCAGCAGTTTTTGGATGATCGGATTGTCTTCACCGCGCACATTCACGTGTTGGCCCTGATATCTAAATTCCTCGTGCTCATAGTGATTGGCGATCAACCGCTCGGATTCTTCGCGCAGTTCTTCGAGGAACTCGTCGGTCAAAATATCGTCAATGACGCAGTACCCATCGCGGAGCATGTTTTCTCGCGTTTTCAGAACTGTTTCAGGTGTCATGTTGCGCTCCTCTTTTCTGAGAAGTGTATAACTCTTTGTGATAGTT
>JAGWBW010000035.1 GCA_021295695.1 Candidatus Latescibacterota bacterium | reverse complement strand
GCCCAGGACCGAAGACTTCAACCGCAATTCTCTTTTAGGCTGCCACCAGGAGAGTATCTGATAGGAGCTTATGGGCAACATATCGAATTTTTTGAAAGACCATTGAATCTGCTTCCGAGAACATCTGTCCTGGACCTCGGTAAGGTCTATTTACAGACCAGAGGCAACTATAAACCTTATTTCGGCAAGATAATAGCTCCGTCTTGGAAAATTACTGAAGCAAGGGGGCTTGATCAGAAGGTAAAACTATCCGACTTAAGGGGAAAATGGATTTTATTGGAATTTTGGGGCTATTGGTGTGGCCCCTGTGTAGGAAGGAGTTTGCCGAGGTTGATAAAAATATATAAAGGACTTGAGAAGGTTCGTGACAAATTTGAGATTATCGCATTTCACGACCCAAGGGCTAAGAGCTTTAAAGAGCTCGATCAAAAGCTGGAACCGATAATATCGAACAAATGGGGAGGTAAGCCCTTACCTTTTCCCATTCTATTAGATTCTACAGGCACAACAATAGAAAGATTTGGCATTACTATGTTTCCAACATCCATACTGATTGATCCTGAAGGGAAGGTTTTTCCAGGAGGAGATGAGTCAAAATTGGTTGAAATATTACAGACCATAAAGAGTGATTAACCCTCTCCTTGAAGATTCGGAAAAGATGGATTTAAAATAAGTCAGTATCTTCCCCAACGAGCAAGCCTGTGAACGCTTAGTCGGGGCCTTGTGTATGGAATGGTCTAACGAGTGGCTCTCAGGCAGACGCTATCTGGACATGACGTATTTAAAACAAAATCACTGATCCCTATCACGGGGCTACCTTTTTACAGAACTTTTTGGACTTTACCCAATCTGCTGGAGGCCGAGGTGCGCGTTTTAGAGCATCAAGTGTTGACAGACGCCTGACAGGGGCTATATTTCCCGTGTGTCAGCAGTGCTGGACAAAGATTTTGTGTAAGACAGACTTGCTCACCTGTCTGCTATCTCCACAGGCAGACAACATACCAAGTGAGTATCAGTCTTCGTCCAGCTACCAACAGTGTATTACTCCGTTAATGACGGCTTTCATGCACAGCACAGGTTTTGCTGACTGCTGCTCGCTGACCACCATCCTATAGTTACACATGACGTGAACGTGAAACAAAAGGCAGTACGATGCTGGATCAATCAACCTTGGACGACATCATCCGGCGCATTGTAGAGGTCGCTCATCCAGAGAAGATCATTCTCTTTGGGTCCGCTGCGAGGGGCGACCTGAACCACCATAGCGACGTTGACTTGCTTGTCGTAAAAGACGACAGCGATCCGTGGACTGTTATGGGAGACATCTACGGAAACCTGCGCGGCGTTGGCGTGGCGGTAGATGCAATCGTGGTCACGCCAACGCAGATGGAACGTTACAAGGACAGTCACGCACTGGTGATCAAGCCCGCACTGCGAGAGGGAAGGGTCATATATGAAGCCGCCTGAACGCTTCCCGCCCGACGACCCCCGGGAATGGCTGAACCGCGCCAGAAGCAATCTAATTCGATCAAAAAACCGAATTCCCGGTGCCTATCTCGAAGACTTGTGTTTCGATGCTCAACAGGCGGCGGAGAAAGCCATCAAAGGCGTGATGATAGCATGCGATATTGCGTTTCCCTATGTGCATGATCTCGACCAATTATTGACCGTATTGGAATCAACCGGACAACATGTGCCCGACGAAATTCACCGGGCAGGGAAGCTTACACCCTATGCGACGGCGGCACGCTATCCTGGTATGGAACAACCCGTCTCCGAACAGCACTACTTAGAAGCTGTGGAAATCGCCGAAGCTGTCGTCCGCTGGGCTGAGGAGCGGATATGATCCCAGAAAATGTAAGCGACTGACCGAAGTCGACGACGCCTATGCAATGTGGTATTGGCTTATAGCACCAAACGACGCACTCGATGGAGCGGAACCGCTTTCCCTTCTTCACAAAGGAGACTCCCAATGCCAACCTTCACAGAAACCATCCCTGTTAACGGCCAAAACATGGGCCTCTATCTCTCCCTTCCCGATGGCGACGGTCCCTTTCCCGGTGTTGTCGTCGGCATGCATGCCGGTGGCACCGATGCCTTCATTCATGCCATGTGCGACCGTCTCTCAGAAGCTGGCTATGTCGCCGCAGCACCCGACCTCTACCACCGCCTGGGCATCAATGACACGCGAAGCCCAGGCACCCTCAAAGACCTGGAAATGATCGCCGACATCGGAGCCACCGTTGCTTTCCTGAACGATCACCCCGGGGCCGATAACAACGCCCTTGGCATCACTGGCTTTTGCATGGGCGGCCGCGTAGCCTATCTTATGGCCGCCGCCATCCCCGGTTTCAAAGCCGCTGTTGCCTACTACGGTGGCAACACGATGACCGCCCTGGGTGAAAATATCCCGTCTCCTTTCGAGCGAACCGCCGACATTGCCTGTCCGCTTATGTTCCACTTTGGCGAAACAGACCAGAACCCATCTCCAGAAGACATGAAAATTCTCGACACCGAACTCACCCGCCACGCCAAAGAACACGAATTCTTCGCTTATCCCAACGCCGGCCACGCTTTCATGGACTTTACCGGCTCTCGCTACAACGAAGCAGGCGACCGCACATCCTGGCCCAGAACCATTGAATTTTTTGACCGGCACTTGAAGTAAGCGGGACCGCGAAAGGACACAAAGAGGAAAAATCCCATGTCCTACGACCTCCTCCTGAAAAATGCCACCGTCATTGATCCCTCTCAAAACCTCAACGCTATTCGCGATGTCGCCATCCAAAACACCACGATTACTGCCCTCTCCGAATCCATCACCGATTCCGCCAGAGAAACTCTGGACCTTACTGGAAAAATCCTCACCCCTGGCTGGATCGATATCCATGCCCACGTCTTTGCCGGTGCGACCACCTGGGGCATTCAAGCCGATGCCCTCTGTCTCGCCACCGGCGTCACCACCATCGTTGACGCCGGCAGCCCCGGCTGGGCCAATTTTCTCGCCTTCCGCGACTTCATCGCCACCCCCGCCCGCACCCAGATTCTCACCTTTGTCCACATCAGCGGTATCGGCCTTACCTACGGCCCCATCGGAGAAATGACCGACATCAAATATGCCGATCCCGAACGCACCGCCTATGTCGTCCACACCTATCCCGAAACCTGCGTAGGTGTCAAAGTACGCATCAGCAAAACCATCACCGGAGAAAATGGTGTCGTCCCCTTACAGTTGGCTGTTCAGGCCGCCGACATGACCCACACACCCGTCATGGTCCACATGGGTGCTGGCGTCGCCCTCTCCGACATACTGGCCGAACTGCGCCCAGGCGACATCGTCACCCACTGCTATCGCGGAGATGGAGACGCCACCATTGGCGACACCATTTTAAACCGCCAGCACAACATCCGCCCCGAAGTCCACTGTGCCCGCCAGCAGGGAATTCTCTTCGACGTCGGCCACGGCGGCGGCAGTTTCCTTTTTGAAACTGCTAAAAAAGCTCTCGCCCAGGACTTTCTCCCCGACATCATCAGCACCGACATCCACTCCGGTTCAATCAACGATCCCGTCTATAGTCTCCCGGAAACCGCCTCCAAACTGCTCAATCTGGGTATCGAACTCCCCGACATCATCCGCCAAACCACCACCTCAGCTGCAGCCGCCATTGGAAGAAGCGGCCATCTGGGCACCCTCAAAATCGGCACTATCGCAGACCTATCGGCCTTTGAAATCCGCGAAGGCGAGTTCCGATTCCACGACGTCAGAGACAATTTGGAAATCGGCCGCAAAAACATCCATCCCGTACTCACCATCCGGGCTGGCAAAGTCTATCGCCCCGAAACCCTTCGGGAAGAACGCGACGAAACCCTCGCCCGCGCCCGTGAAATCCGCGCTCTCACCTCTCGGCGGTTCCGCGATCTGGGATGGACACCACCCGGCGCATGAAAAAAGGCGATCACATAACTATGATCGCCTCTTCCGCCATCTTATCTCTTCACAGATTTACCATTACCACCATTCTTTTTCCCTCCGAATCTCTGTGATTTCCCAGGTTTTCTCTATCATTTTCTCAATACTTACCCGGTATTTGGCTACTGTGGAATGAAGCCTTTTTTCTGATTCTGAATTGGATTTTGGAACGGGAATTCTTACTCTGGCTAAATCACTGGTTCGAATTCTATTGTGAGAAGCTGATGTTCCAGAAGTGAGGCTCCTGATCTGTGCTTGAACGAGATCAGTCAAAAGCAGAAATACAACAGAATAACTGCCCAGATCACTGGTAGGCTTCATGATTTCAAATTCTGTAGAGCACGTCAATGGAATACCAAAATCGGGTACGATGAGAACTCTGGGAATCCTTGGATTAATTTTTGAAAATAAAATTTCACCTGGATAACATCTAAGTCCCGGTGTTTTCGGCACATAGTCCAGCATTGAGTTGGCATCTAACATGCCTTCACCAATGACGTGTCGAACGCTTATACATTTGCTTTCAGATGGACAGAAATCTCGCTTTCGCCTTTGTGATAAAAACTCGACTAAATCGCCCAAAAGCACAGCCTGATAGTCTTCCTGCTGCTCAATTGAAATGATAGACTCAAACCGGTCTACGCTATAATGGTTTGGCGTCCAGGTAGTGTTTATCACCTCAGAATAGTCAACTCGGAGACATGAGGGTTTAGAAGATAAAATGTGATGCTTACCGTTTTTGTTTGGCACATCAATTTTATAGCATCGCGTAATATCTTCTAAATCATTTACTCCCTTTTTGATTTTAACAGGAACGCCTTTTTTTGAACTGACCTCAAAACCCAGTAATTCTGATTTTGCCATAAAAATATCGGAGTATTCTGCTTTGCCTGGATCTCGTTTGAGTATATGCAGAATAGCTGTTTTAGTACGCGTTCCTGCCTGAGCAAAAGTAACACTTGGAAGTTCAACAATAGCCTTGACTATGGCTTTATGTTTAAGTCTTTCCCTCAAAAGCTGTGCTGTACCTTTCGAAGAGACTACACTGTCAGGAACAATAATCAGCAAATGTCCACCCTCTTTCAAAAGAGATAAAGACCGATCAATAAAAAGCAATTCAGAATCAACATTAATACCAACTTTTTGTCCCAAATCATATAAAAGAGGCAAGTTTTTTCTACCAGCTTGTGAAATATCTCTATTTGAAAACTTGGCATTGAACGGTGGATTAGAAAGTACTATATCAATTTTCCCATTGAGTTTATCCAACGGAGAACCCGGAAGGATTGAATTTCCAATTGTAATATGGTAATCAGCCGCTTCAAAAAGAATCATATTCATCCTGCAAAGACGCACCATGCGATCAACTTTATCCTGTCCATACAGCTTGACACAGGCTGTTCGTGAGTCTTCATCTCTGGAGGCTCGTTTGTAAAAAGCGGTAAGAAATGACCCAACCCCACATGAGGGATCTAAAACACTCAACGTCTCTGGTAATCGTCCATTATTATCCTTCAGGATATCTGAAAAAGCAACATCAACCATGAAATCGACAACCTCGGGAGGCGTCATATA
Source organism: Candidatus Latescibacterota bacterium (assembly GCA_021295695.1). GTDB lineage: Bacteria > Latescibacterota > UBA2968 > UBA2968 > UBA2968 > VXRD01. The sequence continues at coordinate 22,873 of JAGWBW010000035.1, read as the reverse complement.
TTGGGCATCTTCTATGTTGCTTCGGAAATTATCTCGCACAAAGTGTCCAAAGGCTTCATTTAGAATATCGAAAGGTTTATCTCCTTCGGCATGTAGAAATGCATCTTCAAGTGAATTGCCAATCAGGGAAAGTAATTTTTGGGCAAACACGCTATCAGTCTCATGTAGTAAGAGTTGCGGATTGGAACCAAATATTGACGAACCATCCTGGTTGCGATAACAGGGCAGTTGCACAGTTTTTTGAAACTTATTTTGCAAAATCTCAACAATGCCATTGCCGTTACGAAATAGTTCCAAGCCCGCAGTAAAAAGAGACGGCGAATCCGAAATCAGACCTCTTTTTTCTGCCACATAGACAGCGATAATTTTTACCACTTCATCAAGTTTTGCATTGGAATCGTCAAATCGTCCAGATTTATGAAATTCTTCTCTTAATAAAGAGAGAGACTCATACAATTTTTTGTAGCTGTGTTCCAATACGGCCATTGGAGTCTCCTTAAGATGATAGGTATTGTAGATATATAAATTACACGAATACTTGTCATATTACAACTTATTTTCGACAAAATGACACTTATAGTCGGTTGAATTTTATTCTATCGTTCTGCATAATTTACAATTATGAAAAAGCAAGAGCACTCAAGAATATGTACGGCATTCGGTATAGCTGTACGCCAGGCGCGTGTAATAAGAGGATTGTCTCAAGAGAAATTAGCGGAATTTAGCGACCTGAATCGCACTTACATCGGAGATATAGAACGGGGCAAGCGCAATGTGTCTTTGGTCAATATGCAGAAGATAGCAACAGCCCTGGATCTAAAACTTTCGGATTTAATTATCAGTTATGAAGAACCAAAGTAACATAAATAAAGTTCTGGAATTTTTGAAATTACATCATGATACTTTTTTTCAAGCAGCGGTATTTGCAGAACAGACCCAACATCCGACTCCTACTGATACGAGAGCGTATTCTCAAATTGTGGTCAGTCTTCTATGCGGTGTACAAGGACGTTCCAGAAAAAAAGGTTCGGACTTGGAAGATGGCTCTGATGTTAAAGGAGCAAATGCTTGGGAAGCAATAGATAAGCCAAGGTTCAATGGTGTAATCAAAGCAGGAACACAAAGTGACGTTTCGGATAGCATGGCCTCACTTGATAAGATGCCCAGGCTGTTCTTAGTATTATGGAACAAGGAACCAGAGCATGACCGCGAGCGATGTAGAATCTGGTGCGTAAGACCAAGGGATGATCAAGTTTTCCGAGAAATGTGCGCGTCCTGGTACGAAAAGAGGGAAAACGGAGAAATTAGGAGCAATAACTTCCAATTGCATCCGAACATAGGGCAAAATTCCGATAAATTTACAAATGAGTGTGGAAATCTGGATTATCCATTGCTATTCTGTGCTGAATTCGTGGCGGGAGAATATCATCTGAAAATTTACCGCCCAGAAATTTTAAGAACTGGTTTATGCACCAAAGCTGACTGATCACATCTTTTTCCCAATGCCCTCCCAATTTATACTCAGTATTTTCAAATTTTTCAAGGTCAAAAAACAGCATAGCTTTCCGGATTCAACCCAAACACTAGTGAAAAAGGTAAAAAAGGCGATCTCGTAACTATGATCGCCTCTTCTGTTTTCTCTTAAAAACTCGCCAATCACTGCCGTTGTCTCTCGCCCCGCCTCCCGCGCCTGCCCTGCCGCACATCATCACCCTGAATTCGCTGTTGTCTTTCGGCCACCTGCGGTGCTGGTTCCAACCTGAAAATAGCCTCGCGTTTCACAGATTGACCACTCAACAAATCCGTCACTTCAACCTCAACCTGATTGAGGCCCAGGATCATCTTTTTTGAATCCAACTCCAGATGAATTGGCTCCCAAACATCTCGCCCTGCATGCTCATAACTCACCGCCACCTGTGGTTTTCTACCCCTCGCCATCAATTTTTTAAATCCCCCACTCAACAACCCAAAAATCGAAGAACCCGACCGCATATCCTGCTGAATCGTATAGGACACTTTGTATCGCGTCTGCCCAAATTCATCGCGTTTTAAATTATAGACCTCATAATAAACGAACACACTGCGATCATTCACAAAGCTGCGCGACGGCATGGGCATCACCCACACATCGCCCTTGCGGTATTTGTCGTGAAACCCCTCTTCCTCGCCAATGGACCACGCCAATTCCAAATCGCTCATCGCCAGTGAATCGGAAAATACCTGGGCTTCCAAATCCTGCACATAAACCCCCCACTTACCCGAATTTACATCGGCCAAATGCACCGCCAGGCGATAGGTGCCAGGAGGCACTTCCAGATAAGCCATATCGGGCACAAATGTCCCCTTCTTCAACTGCCTGGCATCAATACCCCCAAAATACAAATCATCCCGAGTCCGAAACACCTCCTCACCCTCATCGTCTGAAATCACCACCGAACGGCGCACATGCCCATTCTCATTTTCAATACCCACCTCCAGCGTCGGCACCCCGTAATACACCTCGACCCCGGTCTTGCCTTCTTCTGCTCTAAAACGCGCCACATCGTAATAAAACTCCAGCGGTTCAATCCCCGGCGGCAAATCAAAATACTCTGGTGTGGAAGCCACCAAATCGTTCAACACCGCGCCCGGATGGGATCGCAAAAGCGCGGTCAATGCGCGTACCATCCGGCAACGAGGGAAACTGCCACTTGCCATTGAGCAACTCATCCACAAACACAAACTCCACACCGCCCCCAACCTGCGTGTAAATCCACGACTCCCACGGCACCGATCGCTCGTTAAACGTCACGGGATAAGCAGGCTCAATCAAATTAACACCCTCGTAATCCCCAACCGCCTGCTCATCATCCACACCGCCGAAAAACGATTCCTCAGTCATTTCACCCGACACCACAAAACCACCCTCAATATCCAGAGCCAACCGCTCCTTCACCACCTCAGCCTCGGCACTCGGCACTGCATTGGGCGCGTGTGACCGCGACCGATAATCCGGCTCCCCATACCGAATATACACCTCGCCGCGCCGATCCCACGGCTGTATCCCTTTCGCAAAATGCGTCCGCGCGAACCACACCCGGCGATAGTGTTCTGCCTCTCGCGCAAGACCGCCCGATATCAACGTCAAATCGCGTTTGCGCCAAAACGTCGTCAAAAACGCTGCGCGTTCTTCTTCGGGCAGCGATTCATACACCTTCAACTCCTCCGGCCTTGCCACCAGTTGCAAATCTTTGTAGAACGCCCGTTCTTCTGCTGGAATCGCGTCGAAATACTGCGCGAACAACGCCAATGCCCGATCCGGATCGCCCATACCTGCATAAGCTTGTGCAAGCAATGCCAACAATCGCGCTTCCCCTGGATTCTTCGCCAACGCCATCTCACCAATCCCAACGACAGACCGGTAATCGTGCTCCTCGGTATAAGACACCGCCAATCCGTAAAGCGCCTCGACATCACCCGGCCTCAGCCTCAGATACTTTTCGTACAGCAGGCGAATCTCGCCGTAATACATTTCAAAATTGTTATTGACATACCAATCCGCCAATTCCAAATACACCGGCGCGTAATCCGGCGCCAGTGCAATCACGCGGCGAAACGCATCCTCAGCATCCAGATCGCGCAGCATCACCTTTGCCCGCGCCAGATACAACTCGGCATCTATCGACTTCGGATCCTTTGCACGCGCCATCCGAAAATACGGCAACCCCTGTCGCGCCCGCGTTGGTCCCCTCGCCATAAACACCCGTCCCAAACCAACATAAGCGTCCGCTGACCCGGCATACCGAATACCTTTGCGAAACGCATTATCTGCCTTCTCGATCTCTCCCGCATCGAGATACAAATTACCCAACACAACCCATGCATCGCCATCTTTGGGCGCAGCTTTCACGGCTTCTTCCAAAACAGACAGCGAATCCGCGACCTCAGATATTGCCCGCCCGGGTAATGACAGAAGTAAAATAATCCACAAATTGAGTATCAAATATCTCATGTCAAATCCATTTCTGTAAAAATTTTCGAGAACCTTTCCTCCGCTTTCATACATACCCTATTTGCCTCATTTGCACAAGCGCAAAACAAGCCTTTCTTACATGCAACTATATGAATTGTGATTGGCAGACTATATGAATCTATGATATTAACGCAACTCCATTCGAATGCCCTCTGGGTTTCGACACGAAGCCTGGGGATAATCCAATTACATATCGCTAAAAAGTGGAAACCGGAACAAATTTTGAACTTCAGGACAAATTCACAGAGTTACACATCACAAGGGTAAATTGTTCACAACAGTGTAGCCCCCCACCTGATACTCGGATGTCTCTGCACTATCCGGAATGACCAATCTGACAAGGCTGGAGCTTAACGAGAACTTAATCTCGGACATCTCACCACTATCAGGCTTGACCAATCTGGAACGGCTGCGGCTTGACACCAATACCATTTCGGACCTTGCACCATTAGTCGCAAACATGGGATTAGGTAATGAAGATAGGGTTGATTTGAGAGGAAACCCGCTGAGCACTACATCACTCAACACGCACATTCCAGCCCTTCAGGGTAGAGGGGTTGATGTACAGTTTGGCGCGTCTAAGCCCACGATTAAGGAGATAGGGCCTGGATCGCGGCTTTAAGCATGCCGCGATGACAACTAAAACTTTATTTATTTTTTCTACTTGCTCAAGAATAAAATTTGTTGACTTTGTTCTTAAATTTGAGAACATTAGAATTGAATAGAAAGCTCCACTAAGGAAATAGCGATACTCAATGCCGGAAATCCAGGTCATATTCTATCAAGAAACGAATGGAAACGTTCCAGTTCTCGCATGGCTTGACGCACTCCTTCCTAAAGTCAAAGCCAAATGCATCGTGAAAATTGAACGACTCCAAAAATTAGGTCATGAACTTCGGAGGCCCGAATCTGATTACTTGGGAGACGACATCTATGAGCTTCGCATCGCTTATCGCGGAATTCAATATCGACTTCTTTACTTTTTTGGGGGACGCAATGCCACTGTGATCTCACACGGTATTGTTAAAGAACAGCGCGTACCTTCTACAGAAATTAACCTCGCAATTCAAAGAAAAAGAAATTTTGAACAGAACCCTGGGCGACACACCTACTCGCTGGAGAATGATTGATGAAAAATAAAAAAACCACCGATGCCGTAGCGATTCTTTACAAACGCTATGTTGAAGGCGACCAGGAAATGGAAGCCCTGTTAAAAACAGAAAGAATACACGCCGAAGTTGCTGCCCAACTTTACCAGATCAGAATCGAGTCTGGACTGTCCCAACGAGAATTGGCAAAAAAGGTTGGGACATCGGCATCTGTCATCTGCAGACTTGAAAATGCAGACTACGAAGGACATTCACTCGCCATGCTACGGCGAATCGCTGCCGCTTTACATAAACGGATTCGAATCTCTTTTCATCCTTTGCAAGAAACAGCATCGTCTCGCTAAATATCTCCTGGCATGCTGGTTTTACTTAAACTAAAAAAAGCCTAACGGCGTTGATGCGGACCTTGCATCTCGATAAAACAGTCGATGGCGTGAGCGTAACCATGGCACCGCTCAATGAAGTCGAAATGCGGTGTGTTGAATGGGCATCAAATTGGTGCATTAAGAACTCCACCTCCCCCAACGGGCGGGCACAGGGGCACCGCCCCTACAATTGCAAACACTGGATCGCGGCTTTAAGCATGCCGCGATGACAACATTTATTTCTCCTGACACAACGCCTTTTGCTTGACAATTAAAAACGCTTATAATAAATTTATCCTGAAACAAGAAAACTATTGCATTTTTGAACAACACATCTGTTCTTTATCTGGATTACGATGGATTTGTTTCCAATGCCTGTAGGTGTTCACAGCACCTGCAAAACAGCAACTGCACTGTCTGTCTCCCCCTTGTTTATTAAGGCCATTTGACAATTGTGGTTGCTTTTTTTATTGGAAAAAATTGAGGACCATAATGGCATTGACAAAAATTAAACAAGGACTTGACCTTCCCATTAGCGGCGTACCCGATCAATCCACAATACAAAATGGCAAGCCAGTCCAGACCGTGGCACTCCTGGGTGAAGATTATGTGGGCATGCGTCCCACAATCGTGGCTCAAGTGGGAGACCGCGTCAAACTCGGCGATGTATTGTTCACCGACAAAAAAATGGAAGGTGTTCTTTACACCTCACCCGGTGCAGGCGAAGTAATCGCCATAAACCGGGGAATAAAACGCGCCTTCTTATCAACGGTCATCCGCCTGGAAGGCAACGATGAAGTCACCTATGCATCCCATCGAGAAGACGAAATCGACAATCTCGACCGGGAAACAGTCAAAGAACAACTCATCTCATCGGGACAATGGACCGCCCTGAGAACGCGGCCATTTAGCAAAGTAGCCGATCCCGAGACTGAAGCGCGATCCATCTTTGTCAATGCAATGGACACCAACCCACTATCTCCGGACATGGCGCGTGTATTAGCCGGACAGGAAAAAAATTTCGCATTGGGCCTCAAAATCGTCTCAAAACTCGTGGATGGAACGGTTTTTGTATGCAGAGACCCGGAATTGGACCTGCCCGAAATTGATCATGACCGCGTACAGGTCGAAGAATTTTCCGGTCCGCACCCCGCCGGATTGGTCGGCACGCACATCCACTTCTTAGATCCCGTTCACCGCAACAAAACAGTCTGGCACATCGGCCTTCAGGATGTCATAGCCTGGGGGCATCTGTTCACAACCGGGCGGATTATGACCGAGCGCGTGGTCGCCTTGAGCGGTCCCACCGTGAAACACCCCAAATTGATCCGCACGCGGATGGGTGCTTCAATAATGGACGTGGTAGAAGGTGAACTCGAAAACGTCGAAAACCGGATCATCAGCGGCTCTGTTCTCTCCGGGCGCAAAGCAGACGAAGCCCGCGCCTTCCTGGGGCGGTATCACCAGCAAATTACCGCACTTGAAGAAGGCAACAAACGCGCCTTCCTGGGCTGGATCACGCCGGGATTCGAATTTTTCACCATCAAGAACCTGGCCCTGTCCAAAATGTTCTTCGGTCAACGCCTCAAATTAAACACCTCCACCAATGGCAGCCATCGCGCACTCGTGCCGCATGGCAATTACGACGACGTCGTGCCGCTGGACATATTGCCCAACTTTTTGATTCGGGCACTCGTCACCTACGACCTCGACGACGCCGAAAAACTCGGCATTCTGGAACTGGATGAAGAAGACCTATCCCTATGCACATTTTCGTGTTCGTCAAAAATGGATTTTGGGCCTATTTTGCGCGAAAATCTCACCGAAATTGAAAAGGAAGGATAGTAAGAATAGTGAAGCCCCTACGCGATTTATTGGACAAACAGGCAGAGAACTTCGAAGAAGGCGGCAAACTCGAAAAACTGTATCCGTTTTACGAAGCCGGGGACACTTTCCTTTACACCCCCGGCGAAGTCACCCAGGCCGATGCACATGTGCGCGACGGCATGGATTTGAAACGGATGATGATTACGGTCGTAATCTCGCTACAACCCTGTATTTTATTTGCCCTGTACAATACGGGCTTGCAAGCGAGCCTGGCCTATCAAAATATCGGCGCAATCGGCACTGGCGATTGGCACATCTGGCTCGCCCACGCACTGGGCTTGTCCTTCCTGCCCTCCGACATACTCAGTTGTTTTGCGATCGGCGCCATTTATTTTGTACCCGTACAACTCGTAACCGTAGCCGCGGGCGGCATCTGTGAAGCCATCTTTGCAGTCATTCGCAAGCACGAGATCAACGAGGGATTTCTCGTTACCAGCACGCTATTCCCCCTGACAATGCCCCCCTTAATTCCCCTGTGGCAGGTAGGCATAGGCATCATTTTTGGCGTTGTCATAGGAAAAGAGATTTTCGGCGGCGTGGGGATGAACTTCTTAAACCCCGCGCTTACGGGCCGCGCATTTCTCTATTTTGCCTATCCCGCACAAATCTCGGGCGATGCGGTCTGGATCGCCGTTGATGGATATAGCCAGGCAACCCCACTCGCGGCCTATGCCGATACACATATCCAGATGGATTACACATGGTGGGAATCCTTTATCGGTCTAATTCCAGGGTCCATGGGAGAAACCTCAACCCTTTGCTGCTTGCTGGGTGCCGGCATTCTAATTCTCACACGCGTTGGATCGTGGCAAATCATGGCCGGTGTAACCATCGGCATGATTGTATCTGCATTGTTCTTCAACTGGATCGGCAGCACCACCAATCCGCTGCTCAACGTATCTCCAGCCTGGCATCTGGTCATCGGCGGCTTTGCATTTGGCACCGTATTCATGGCAACCGATCCAGTAAGCGCAGCCATGACGCGCCAGGGCAAATGGATCTATGGTATTTTAATAGGCGTGATGACCGTATTGATCCGCGTGACCAACCCGGCCTATCCCGAAGGCATCATGCTGGCCATATTATTCGCCAACGTATTCGCGCCCATCATCGACCGTGTCTTTATCAACCGCAATATCCAAAGGAGACTGGCCCGTGCAGAATGACAGCATCCAAAAAACGATCTTTGTTGCGGTGGCCCTTTGTCTGGTCTGTTCTCTGTTTGTCTCACTATTTGCGGTATCCTTACACGATATCCAAAAAGAAAACAAACGCCTCGACAAAGTAAAAAATATCCTGATTGCGGGTGGGCTATACGATCCCTCGGTCGATGTCCAGTCCGTTTACGAAAATAAAGTCGTACCACTGCTTATTGAACTGGACACGGGACAGATCTTGAACAGCGAAGAATATCCCGATGGCATTAATGTAGATACTTATGACCTGAAGAAAATGGCCGCTGATCCCACTTTTGGGCGTTCTGTTGATTCGGATAGAGACATTGCAAATATTCGCAACCGCCCGAAGTATATGTTCGTCTATAAAGTGATGGAAGACGACAAATTGCAGCGCATTATCTTGCCCATCTACGGCTATGGCCTCTGGTCCACGCTCTACGGTTTTGTATCTCTGGGCAATGACCTGCAAAGCATTCAGGGCATCACATTTTACGAACACGGCGAAACCCCGGGATTGGGTGGCGAGGTCGATAACGCCAGATGGAAGGGATTGTGGCCCGGCAAACAGGCATTTGACGATGCGGGCAAAGTTGCGATCTCTGTGATCAAAGGCCAGGTCAATCCCAAAAGTGAAAAAGCAAAATATCAGGTCGATGGTCTATCGGGAGCGACCATCACCACACGGGGATTAGACAGTATGCTCAAGTACTGGTTGGGCAACGAAGGATACGGTCGATTTTTAGACACGCTAAAACAAGGAGGTGCTCGTGGCTGAAGTAATCGAACGGGAAGAACAAGCACCAGAAGTGCCACCATCTCCGTCATTGACGGCGAAAGAAGCCAAAAGCCTGTTATTGACGCCTGTTTTTGATGACAATCCCATCGGACGTCAGGTATTGGGAGTGTGTTCGGCACTGGCAGTGACCACAAAGCTGGAAACCTCAATCGTCATGTCTTTGGCGGTCATTTTTGTTATAACGCTTTCCAATATATCGGTAAGCCTGATCAGAAATCACATTCCGTCCAGCGTGCGCATCATCGTACAAATGACCATTATTGCCTCGCTTGTGATTATCGCCGACCAGGCTATCCAGGCATTTGCTTATAATATATCCAAGCAATTGTCTATTTTTGTCGGACTGATCATTACCAACTGCATCATCATGGGACGCGCCGAAGGGTTTGCGATGAAAAATCCACCCACGCACAGCTTATTAGATGGCCTGGGAAATGGATTTGGTTATAGTACCATCTTAATTGTGGTGGGGTTTTTCCGCGAACTTTTGGGATCGGGTAAACTTCTGGGCGTTGACATTTTGCCACTCATTACCGAAGGCGGCTGGTACATGCCCAACGGCTTGATGTTGCTATCGCCGAGTGCGTTTTTCTTAATCGGGTTCTTCATCTGGGTTGTGCGAGCGTGGAAACCCGAGCAAGTGGAAGAGGATTAAAATGGCCGAACACTATATCAGCTTATTTGTCAAAGCCGTTTTTGTCGAAAATATGGCCCTCGCTTTCTTCCTGGGCATGTGTACATATCTCGCAGTCTCCAAACAGGTGACAACCGCTGTGGGCCTGGGCATTGCGGTAATTGTGGTGCAGACGATTACCGTACCGATCAACAATCTCATTTTTACCCATGTCCTGACCGAAGGCGCGCTCGCCTGGGTGGGGTTGCCAAACGTAGATCTCACATTTTTGGGCCTGGTTACATATATCGGCGTGATCGCCGCAATGATCCAAATCCTGGAAATGGTACTGGACAAATACGTGCCCTCTCTATACAACGCCCTGGGCATATTCTTGCCCCTCATCACAGTGAACTGCGCGATCCTGGGCGGCTCTCTGCTGATGGTCGAGCGCGACTTTAATTTTTCAGAAAGTGTCGTATTTGGACTGGGCAGTGGCACGGGTTGGGCACTCGCCATTGTTGGGCTGGCAGGCATACGCGAAAAAATGAAATACAGCAATGTACCACCTGCACTGCGCGGGCTGGGCATTACATTTATGACCGTTGGATTGATGGCAATGGCATTTATGCTCTTTTCGGGGATTCAACTTTAGATCCAGGCAAGCGTGGAGATAATATGGAAGACGTAAGGCTGATTTTACTCGGTGTAGGAATGTTTACGACCATTGTACTCGTGCTGGTGGCGATCATTCTCGCTGCCAGATCGCGGCTGGTTGCCGCAGGGCAAGCCCGCATTCTGATCAATGACGACCCCGACCACAGCATTTCTGTTCCCGTAGGCGGCAAGTTGCTCAACACATTGGCCGATAATAAAATTTTTGTATCTTCCGCATGTGGTGGAGGCGGCACTTGTGGACAGTGCAAAGTGACGATCAACGACGGCGGAGGCGATATTTTAGCCACCGAGCGATCGCACATCAACCGCAAAGAAGCGCGGGAAGGATGTCGGCTTTCGTGCCAGGTCACAGTAAAAGGCGATATGAATATCGAAGTGCCCGCCGAAGTATTTAGCATCAAGAAATGGAACTGCAAGGTACTCTCAAATTACAATGTCGCCACATTCATCAAAGAACTCGTTCTCGAACTACCACCGGGAGAAGATGTCGGATTCCGAGCCGGCGGTTTTATTCAAATTGAATGCCCGCCCCACACCGTTGACTATCGCAACTTCGATATCAAAGCCGCCGATGGTGAAGACCGCTTTAAAAGTACCTGGGATCATTTCAATGTGTGGGACAATGTCTCAACAGTAGATGAACCTGTCTTCCGCGCGTACTCAATGGCGAATTATCCCGAAGAAAAAGGGGTCATCATGCTCAACATCCGCGTGGCGTCCCCACCGCCGGGCACAACGGGCATTCCACCGGGCAAAATGTCGTCGTGGACATTCGACTTGAAACCCGGCGATGACGTGACCATCTCGGGACCCTATGGCGAGTTCTTCGCCAAAGAAACCGATGCCGAAATGATCTTCATTGGTGGCGGCGCGGGCATGGCGCCGATGCGGTCGCACATCTTCGATCAGTTCAAACGCATTGGCACAGACCGCAAATTAACCTTCTGGTATGGTGCGCGCAGCCTGAATGAAATGTTCTACGTCGATGACTTCGACGGCTTGCAGCGCGAGTATGATAATTTTACCTGGCATGTGGCACTATCCGACCCCATGCCAGAAGACAATTGGACGGGCCTAACTGGATTTATTCACCAGGTCCTCTACGATGAGTATTTAAAAGATCATCCAGCACCCGAAGATTGTGAATATTATATCTGTGGTCCCCCACCGATGTTAATCGCCTGCCTGAATATGCTGGACGATATGGGCGTGGAATCCGAGAACGTCTTGTTCGACGACTTTGGCAGCTAAACATTTGCGACATAGAAACTATATATGGCGGAGTGCCGCAGTCCTGGCCTCCGCTTTTCTTTTGAGATACGATATGCGCTGGCGTTGGTTCTTTCCAATCTTGATCTCCGCTATTATCGGATGTCAGGATCAACTGGTAACGATTTCCGGCTCGACGATGGGAACGACATTTCAGGTCAAAATTGTCCAGAGCGAAATAACCCTAAGTGCGGATGTATTGGAGCGAGAAATCAACGCGCGTCTAACAGAAGTCAATCGCCAGATGTCCACTTATCAGGACAACTCCGAAATCACCCAATTCAACCGCTCGCGTTCAACAGACTGGTTTGGTGTTTCATCGGACTTTGCTTATGTTTTACATATCGCGCGTGAAATCAGTACCTGGTCCGACGGCGCATTTGACGTCACCATTGGTCCCCTGGTCAACCTGTGGGGTTTTGGACCCAACGCCATCCCCGAGCGCGTACCATCGCCCGACTCAATACAAGCTCACAGAGCACTGGTCGGCTACAAAAAAATTCGCATTGATCTATCTACTCCCGCAATAAAAAAAGAACTACCCGAAATCTATTGCGACTTATCCGCAATAGCCAAGGGATTTGGCGTAGATCGCATAGCGAGTTATCTGGACAGTTTGGGCGTCAATCGCTATTTTATCGAAATCGGCGGCGAACTGCGGACAAAGGGACACAATCACCTGAGACAACTCTGGCGGATAGGCATTGCAAGCCCCGCGGGACAGGGCGAACTACAAAAAGCATTCGCCCTGAACAACATGTCAATGGCCACATCGGGCGATTACCACAACTATTTTGAACGCGACGGCGTGCGGTATTCCCACACCATCGACCCGCGCACAGGACGCCCGATAACGCACGCTTTGGCCTCCGTAACAGTACTACACAAAAGCTGCGCCTATGCCGATGGATTGGCCACGGCGATCAACGTAATGGGACCGGAAAAGGGATTTGCATTTGCCGAAAAACGCAATCTCGCCGTATTTATGATCGTGCGACGGGGAGATGGATTTGTGGAAAAAATGACGGATAATTTTAAAAAGATGATAAGAGGAGAGAAGTAAGAAGTGCGAAGACGTTTCTTTTTTATACAATAGGAAGAGGTCTGATCCGTATGCTATTTTGAGTAAAAACAACAATGCTACCATCTTGAAGATCATTGGAAATAGTCGGTAGATTGGCCTGTAAGAGTTTAAATTGTTGCTCTGGATGCCTCTCCGTACCTCTTCTAAAAAGGATTACAGATGGTTTGAGAGCAGTTCTCAATGCGAGTAATGAGCCAAAGTCTGTGTCAGCCGAAATGATGATCCTATTCTCTCTTTGAGCAAGTCGAAAAATATCTTCATCAGATGCAGATTGCATGTTATATTCGCGAATATGTACAGCATCGAATCCCTCTTCAACGAACCTTTGAGCCAGCAAAGGCGAAAGCGCATTATCAATAAGAAATCTCATGGTGTCATCTGGAGAGGAAGTTCTCGTTCACGCACTGCGACCGCTGCATAAGCGAGTGCTTCGCGTATGTCTTCGGGCTCGAGGTCGGGATAGAGTCTCAAAATTTCCTCATCAGGTGTGTTTGCAGCGACGAGATCAATGACAATAGAAACAGGGATACGAAGGCCTCTTATACAGGGCAATCCCCCCATTTGGTCGGCAGAAATAGTGATGCGTTGAAATTTCATTTTTCATTTCCTTTCGAATGCGTTCAGCGTAGAACACACATAAGTATAGCCATCCCACCTCTCGCTTTCAAGCGCAATTTCGATTGTGGCCCGCGGTAGGGATCGTTCCTCTGGTCGTCTCACGCCTTTATAGGGACAGCAACATGGAAACAATATTAACAGCGACGATCTTTCTCGTCGTGGCATTTGCATTTATGGCAGGAGCACTGACATTTGCCCAATATAAAAAAAAGCAGCAGAGTTGTTGTGGCGATGTGTTAGAAACCCCGGAACAGAGTTCCGACGAAGACTCGGCCTGCTTTACATGTCCACGGCGCAAAAAAGCGCAAAAAGACCAGAACACCGTCTCCATCGCGGAAAAAGTGGGATAATCAGCCCAGCGGAGGATGCCAGTCGAGTTGTCCATCTTTAACACGGCAGTGGGTCTCGCAGAGATTGTCATTCCGGTCTTTGTAAATAACCTTCCACTCAATGCGTTTTAACGCCAGCAGATCCTGATGCTCATTCACGTGAATCTCCCTCACCACGCGCTCAATACTCACAACCCGCCCTTCAATCTTGTAAACAGATAGACGAATCTGTGTGACATAGCGATTGCGCCAAACAAAATAATAGATAAAAAATCCAAAAACGAGTGCTGTAAACAGATATGCGATCAGAATAGTTGACACAAAATGTACCTTTCTATTAATTAACTCGTCTCTACGATTTCATCTATCCCAAGATAGGACACAACGCGATATTTCGCTTGATTTTTCGCGCCCATAAATATAAATAAGATGCTTCTCTCATCCACCCTATTCGAGCGAACAAATGGGGGTTTTTTGCCTTTCCTATAGGATGGGTGCTAACTGCTGAGGACGGGACAGTCCCCTACGATTTCACCCGAGGTCTATATGCGTTACATCTCTATGAGCATTGTGGCATTTGCCATCTGGCTGCTCTGGTCTGGACATTATACGTTTGATCACACGCTCATCCTCATCCTGGGTATATTGTCCTGCGGTTTTGTCGTCTATCTGGTGAGTCGTCTGGATATTGTAGATGAAGAAGGGATCCAGATTAACCTGGCCCGACACCTAATTGTGTATATTCCGTGGTTGCTCTGGGCCATTTTCAAAGCGAATATCGACGTGGCAAAACGCATTTTGAATCCCAAATTGCCCATTGCCCCGCGCATCGTGCGCGTAAAGGGAACGCAAAAAACCGATCTTTGTCGCGTCATTTTTGCCAATTCGATAACCCTGACCCCCGGCACTGTATCACTCGACCTGGACGAAGAAGAAATTGTGGTACACGCCCTGACAGAAGAAGCCGCTGACGATGTACAGAGCGGCGATATGGACCACCGTGTGACAACACTGGAGCAATGAGATGTTCATAGCGGCAATGATCGGCATATTGGTCACCATGGCACTGGCACTTTGCCGCGCGCTTTTGGGACCCACTGTGTACGATCGCATCCTATCGGTAAACATGTTTGGCACCAAAACCGTATTATTTATTGCCGTGCTCGGATTTTTAACTGGTCGTCCGGACTTCTTAGATCTCGCCCTTATTTATGTATTGATCAATTTTATCGGCACATTGGCCATTCTAAAATTTGTGACCTATAATGACCTGGGTGCTGATCCCGAAAAAGAAAACAGGACGCAAACACCATGATCATTATCGATATATTGAGCTGGATTTGTCTTATCCTGGGATGTATTCTGTGCATGATAGGTGGCCTGGGCCTGTTGCGCTTGCCCGATTTTTACAGCCGCATGCACGGCGGTGGTATTACCGACACACTGGGGGCGGGCCTCGTCCTGCTGGGGCTGATGTTTCAGGGCGGCCTGACAATGGTCACAGTAAAATTGGTAATGATCCTGGTAATATTGCTCCTCACCAGCCCCACATCGACCCACGCAGTGGGCAAAGCGGCATTTACGTCGGGCCTCAAGCCTTTTTTAAGCGACCCCGCCAACAAAGGGAAAAACGAGCATGACTGAAATTATAGACATCGTCCTGCTGTCTTTTATGATAGTGCTCGCGATTGCGGTTTCTCGAATGCAAAATTTGTTTATGGCCGCAATGATGATGGGCATATTCAGCTTCCTATCGGCTATCGTATTTACATTGCTCGACGCCGTCGATGTCGCATTTACCGAAGCGGCTGTTGGAGCAGGCGTGTCAACCGTACTCCTGCTGGGCACACTATCATTGACAACGCGCGAAGAAAAAGTTGCTCAAAAAAATAATGCATTGGCACTGCTCGTCGTGCTCATTACGGGCAGCGCGCTTATCTACGGCACATTAGATATGCCGAATTATGGCGACCCCAATGCGCCCGCTCACAAGCACGTTGCCGACCGCTATATTGAAAAATCTGGAGAAGAAATGGAAATACCCAATATTGTAACATCGGTATTGGCGAGCTACCGGGGATACGATACACTGGGTGAAGTAACGGTGATTTTTACAGCAGGTATCGGTGTAATATTGCTCCTGGGACATATCTGGCGCAAGGAGGGCAAGCAGTGAGACATCAAGGTATTCCCCGCGTAGTGGGCAAGTGGTTCATTCCTCCGATTCTGTTATTCGCCCTCTACGTACAATTTCACGGCGATTTCGGGCCTGGAGGTGGATTTCAAGCTGGTGTGATTTTTGCAGCAGCAGTGGTGCTCTACACGCTCATTTTTGGCCTACAAGCCACAAAACAAATTGTAAAACCCCGCATCATTGAAATACTCGTCGCACTCGGCGTCTTGCTCTATGCGGGCACGGGATTGGTTTCCTTATTTCTCGGTTACAATTTCCTGGATTATACTGCTCTGGATCCGGCCGCCCCACCGCACGGACAACACCTGGGCATCTTCCTGGTCGAACTCGGCGTGGGTATTACCGTAGCCGCTGTAATGATAGCCATCTTTTTTGGTTTTGCTGGTCGGAGGCGATTGCGATGATCTCCGTTGGATTATTCAACTACTGGGCCTGTATGGTCTTGATGATGATTGGATTGTACACCGCAATTGCGCGTCCCAATCTCATCAAAAAATTGATTGGCCTGAGTATCTTCCAGGTTTCGGTTTTCTTGCTCTATATCAGCATAGGAAAAGTCAGCGGTGGCACTGCGCCAATTTTGGCTGAAGGTATTGTAGTGTATTCCAACCCATTGCCCCATGTACTCATCCTGACGGCAATTGTCGTGGGCATCGCAACACTTTCCCTGGGGTTGGCACTCGTCGTGCGAATTGGGGAAGCTTATGATACAATTGAGGAAGATAAAATTATAGAACAGGACCTCGTGAATGATTGATATGCATCTGCCCATATTGTTGATTGTTGTACCCCTTGTATCTGCCCCCTTATGTGTGTTATTGCGGCAAAAAACGCTGGTATGGGCGTTTGCATCTCTCGTGTGTGTCGCCTCTTTGGGCATGGCATCTATGCTGCTCATCCGCGTACTGGAAGAAGGCGTCATTTCGTATGCAATAGGCGGATGGATTGCGCCCTGGGGCATTGAATACCGCGTCGATACAATCAATGCTTTTGTGCTGCTACTGGTTTCGATCATCGCCGCCGTGCTGATGTTTTTTGCACTGCCGAGCGTGGCTGATGAAATTTCCGGTAAGCAGCATTATTTGTTTTATACAGCTTATCTGCTCTGCTTTACCGGATTGATGGGCATTGCGATCACGGGCGATGCGTTTAATGTCTTTGTATTTTTGGAAATATCATCCCTATCGTCCTATACCCTGATTGCCCTGGGACGCGATCGGCGCGCATTGACGGCGTCTTATCAATATCTGATCATGGGCACATTGGGAGCCACGTTTATTGTCATTGGCATCGGGCTGATGTACATGATGACCGGCACGCTAAATATGTTTGATCTATCCGAACGCTTGCCCGCCATGTTCGAAACCCGCACAGCAATGGTCGCATTCGCCTTCTTAACCGTGGGCATGTTGATCAAACTGGCGATGTTCCCCATGCACATGTGGTTGCCCAATGCCTATTGTTACGCGCCTTCTTTAGTCACGGCTTTTTTGGCTGCAACAGCGACAAAAGTATCCATCTACGTATTTCTGAGGTTCACGTTTACCGTATGGGGCACCGAGTTTGTGTTTGAAAAACTCAACCTCGATGCCTTTTTAATCCCCCTATCCCTCATCGGAATTTACGTGGCATCCCTATCCGCCATTTACCAGACCAATGTAAAGCGATTATTGGCTTATTCCAGCGTGGCACAAATCGGATATATGATGCTGGGCATCGGCTTTGTTTCCGTCACGGGATTGACGGGTGGGATAGTTCACCTGTTTAATCACGCCTTGATGAAAGCCGCCCTATTTCTATCCGTAGGCAGCGCAGTATTGCGCCTTGGGTCATCTGACCTTGCCGACTGGAAAGGATTAGGGCGGCGTATGCCCGTGACAATGGCGGCTTTTGTACTCGCGGGTTTGAGCTTGATTGGCGTACCTCTAACAGTGGGCTTTATCAGCAAGTGGTATTTAATCCTGGCCGCACTGGAAGCGGGATGGTGGCCCATAGCACTGCTGGCCCTGCTCAGTTCTCTACTCGCCGTGATTTATGTGTGGCGCGTCGTTGAAGTCGCCTATTTTCAGAAAGCCGATGATGATTCCAATGTACAGGAAGCACCGTTGATGATGCAAATTTCCATGTGGATTTTGACGGGAGCGACATTGTATTTTGGTATTCAAACGGACTTAACCGTCAGCGTAGCACAACGCGCCGCCGGATTATTGCTGGGGGTAACGCCGTGAGTGGATCAACCGCCATACTCGTATCCATCGCGTTACCGCTTTTGGGCATGCCCTTTATTGCGCTGACCTCACGCAGCCCCAATATGCGTGAAGCTATCGGATTAGTTGCGGCTGTATTGACCTTTGGCACTGTAGTCTCACTTTTGCCCTCAGTGATGGACGGCGCACAACCCGCCGCGCATGTCATAGACGTAGTGCCGGGCCTATCACTGGCGTTTCAGGTAGAGCCATTGGGCATGATATTTGCCCTCATTGCGTCGGGTTTGTGGATTGTCACCACAGTCTATGCCATCGGGTACATGCGCGGACATCACGAAGAAAATCAGACGCGGTTTTTTGTGTTCTTTGCATTTGCAATCTCGGCTGCTCTGGGCGTGGCTTTTGCCCGCAATATGTTCACCCTGTTCATATTTTATGAGGTATTGACCCTATCGACATATCCACTTGTAACGCACCACCGCAGTGAAGAAGCCATGCGCGCCGGGCGAATTTACATGGGCATTTTGATGAGCACATCGGTAGGGTTCTTGTTGCTGGGCATGGTGTGGACCTGGCAACTGGCCGGCACGCTGGAATTTGCGCCGGGAGGTATTCTAACCGGCAAAGCGAGCGAAGGTATTGTAATCGTCCTCCTCGGTCTCTATGCCTTTGGAACCGGGAAAGCGGCGTTAATGCCATTCCACAGATGGTTGCCCGCGGCAATGGTCGCACCTACGCCTGTCAGTGCATTGCTACATGCAGTGGCCGTAGTAAAAGCCGGCGTATTCACAATAATGAAAGTGGTAATCTACCTCTTTGGTACAGACCTGCTTTCGGGTGCGGGCCTCAGCACGTGGCTGACCTACATCGCCGGCTTCACAATCCTGGTTGGATCGCTCGTAGCGATGACAAAAGACAACTTGAAGGCGCGACTGGCGTATTCCACAATCAGCCAGTTGTCCTATATCGTACTGGGAGCGTCGCTTGCAAATGACCTGGGTGTACTGGGCGGCAGTATGCACATTGTAACGCATGCCTTTGGCAAAATCACCCTGTTCTTCTGTGCCGGAGCCATCCTGGTAGCTTTGCACAAAACGGAAATCAGCGACATGAAGGGCATTGGACGGCAGATGCCGTTTACGATGTTCGCCTTTTTGATCGGCTCTCTGAGCATTATTGGAATTCCGCCTTTTGCGGGCGCGTGGAGCAAGTGGTATCTAATTATGGCTACAATTGAAGCCCATCAATATGTGGCAGCAGGAATATTGCTGATGAGTTCACTACTCAATGTCCTCTATTTGTTACCAATTCCCATTTATGCATTTTTTGCCACCGCAACAAATGACCACGACGGTCTGCACGAAGCACCGCTTGCGTGCGTACTCCCCTTATTATTTACGGCCACGGGCTGCCTGCTACTCTATATCTATCCCGACCCTGTTCTAAATCTGTTGCTTATGATCGGAGGGGCCATGCCATGAACCATTCCGAAGAACGCCCACATATTTTTGACAATCCCGGTAATGTGCGTCGCTTGATTCTGGGCTTTTTTGTCTGTTGTGCGTTGTTGATCCTGACAGATCTCATCGTACATCGGCACCTGACGTTTGCCGAAGGCGCGTTGCCAGTTGAAGGCTGGTTTGGATTTTACGCCATTTACGGATTCGTCGCCTGCACATTGATCGTCATGGGGGCTATACCCTTGCGAAAAATGATCATGCGATCAGAGGACTATTACGATGAGTGAGATTCATCCTGCACTGATCCTGCTGGCGGGCGGCCTATTATTATTTGCATTGCCAACCACACCGCGCCGCATCGCGTCGGCATGCTTGCCCGTGCTCGGATTTTTAAACCTGCTAACCATTGCCGAAGGCACCTTGTGGCACATCACATGGGGTGGCTACGAACTGACCGTACTTCGCGCGGACCGCTTGAGCATGCTATTTGGATACCTGTTCCATCTCGCGGCTTTTCTCGGCGCGATCTACGCGCTACACCTCAAGGACAGGTTGCAGATCGGCACGGGATTGATCTACGCGGGATCGGCGGTTGGCGCGGTATTTGCTGGCGATTTGATCACACTATTCATCTTCTGGGAATTGCTGGCAATTACATCGGTATTCCTGATATGGGCGCGCGGCGGTGAGCGCGCACTGCGTTCTGGCATGCGCTATCTGGTCATGCACATCTCGTCGGGCTTGCTGCTGCTACTCGGCGCGGTATTCTACTTTTTGAACACAAAATCCCTTGCATTTGAACACATCGGATTAGATAAGGGATATCACTACCTGATATTTCTATCCTTTGGAATCAAATGCGCCTTTCCTCTGCTCCACAACTGGCTGATCGACGCCTATCCAGAATCCACACCCGTAGGCACGGTATTTCTGAGCGCATTTACCACCAAAACCGCTGTATATGCCCTCGCGCGCGGATTTGCCGGTGAAGACCTGCTCATCTACATCGGCGCGACCATGACCATATTTCCGGTTTTCTTTGCCGTTATCGAAAATGACCTGCGCCGCGTATTGAGTTACAGCATGATCAACCAAATCGGATTTATGGTCGTCGGCATTGGCATCGGAGGCGCACTGGGTATTAACGGTGCCGTATCGCATGCATTCAATGACGTGATCTTCAAAGGGCTGTTGTTTATGAGCATGGGGGCAGTCTTGTATCGCACCGGGCGTATGAATGCCACAGATCTGGGTGGACTTTACAAGTCCATGCCCTGGACCTGTGCGTGCTGTCTGATAGGGGCCGCATCAATTTCCGCGCTTCCTCTATTCAATGCATTTATCAGCAAGCCCATGGTTATGCAAGGCGTCGCCAACATGGGTGCTGTGGGAATCTGGCTGGTGCTGTTAGCTGCATCGGCGGGCGTGCTTCACCACGCAGGCATCAAAATTCCATTTTTTTCCTTCTTCGCGCACGACGCTGGCATTCGCTGTCCTGAAGCACCGCTCAATATGCGGATCGCCATGACAATCTCAGCCATACTCTGTGTCGCCATCGGCTCCTATCCGCCACTTCTTTACAATCTGTTGCCATATCCTGTAGATTATATATCTTACACGACAACCCATGTCGTACTCCAACTTCAATTGGTATTCTACGGCGTGCTGGCATTTGCCTTCCTTATGCTAACGGGCAGGTACCCATCCGAACAGCCCAGTGTCAATCTCGATGTGGATTGGGTATATCGGCGCGCTTTACCCAAAGGCATTCGTGCCATTGCCCGAACAGGCGGCCCACTTATCGATGCCTTTTTCAATGGCGGAAAGGCGTTGATTCGAAAACTCATTGCGGCTATTCGGACGCAACACAATAATAGGGGATTGTTTGGTCGCTCGTGGTTATCGCAAAGCAATGTGCTCATCGCAATTATTTTTCTGGCAATTTATCTGATTTATTACTTTTAAAAAACAAGTGTGCCGTTTACACATTTGAAACATTGGACTTATTTTTGTTTTTTATTTTACTTTTTTTTATGTTTAAGAAATCCCAACGAAACATCTCTCTCATATATTATAGAAAGGAGCAAATGGAGAACTGGAAGTTCAATACTTCAAAATTCAAAATATGGTCTGTGTGTACGCCACAAAGTTTTGCTTACAGGTCATAATGCATCACTAAGTATAAATCCATCAGGAGGAACGCATGAAAAAATTATGTGGCTTTTTGCTTGCAGGAATTTTGCTGGCCGCCCCCGCAACCGCTCAGATGTCGGTCAGTGTGACTCTGGATAGTGCTGGGAGCCGATGACAGAATTGTGGCCCAGCCGGGTATTGAGGTGGGATTCGGTGAAACGGGTTTGTCATTAGGCGCATGGGGATCGTGGTTTGTGCAGGACCGCATTGATGACAGAAATCCCGATGCACAAACCCAAAATGTCGATGAACTTGACTTTTATGCCGACTATTCGAGGTCCTTGAGCGAAGACATGGGCCTGGGCATTTCCATCGGTTATATCCAATACGTATTTCCCAGTGCGTCTGAAGACTCAAATCTCTCCCAAGAAGCTTATGTTGGGCTATCTCTGGACAACGCCATATCACCTGCAGTGACATTTTATTACGACTTTGGTCTGGTCGAGGCATGGTATGTATCTTTGTCCGGTGGCTATGACATTCCGCTCGGCTCAGAAGATGGGCAAGTGTTGAGCATTGGCGCAAGTGTTGCCATGAGCAATTACGCAGATGAAACGGGTGCAAATAAAACGGGTTTTAACGATGTCACGGTTACAGCTTCTCTCGGTTGTAATGCTTGCGCAATTGCGATTGCGCCAACCATTGCATTTTCTTATGCCGATACAAAAGTCAACCCCGACAACCGCACCATTTGGGGAGGCGTAAACATCGGCTTTTCGCGTTAAGTTATTCAATTCTCGATCCAGGTCGGCATTTCTGGTTTGCTTCGTGGCGTGGCAGACCAGATGCGACCAGGCGAGATGGGGGAGACCTTTTGAGGTCTCCCTATATTTTTTATAATAGTCTGAATCCAACAGCGAAAATAAAAACGCGAAAGCTTG
>JAGWBW010000034.1:24427-25305 GCA_021295695.1 Candidatus Latescibacterota bacterium | reverse complement strand
ACATCGGCATTGTTCATAGGATTAATTGCATAAGCACCGGTGAAAACGCCATCTTGCTCTTTATCCACAGAAAGCCGCTCGATCTCCGACTGACGGCTGGCTTTTGCACAATATGCTTTAACAGCTTCCCGTTGGTCGGGCGCAGTTATCTCATCAACCAATGGATGTTCGGGGGCTAAAACCGCAAATGACATGCCAAAAATAGTATCTGGGCGCGTTGTGAACACGCGAAACGAAGAACCTGAATTTTTGACGCGCATTTCAAATTCAACGCCTTCACTCCGTCCAATCCAATTCTCCTGCATGGCCTGCACGCGGTCGGGCCATGCAATTTCTGAAAAATCAAGTAACTCCTCAGCATATCGGGTAATCCGAAACAACCATTGGTCCAGGTCCTTTTTAATCACGGGCGTATCACACCGCTCGCAGTGTCGATCCTCGCCCCAAACCTGCTCTCGAGCCAGGGTCGTATTGCACTGTGGACACCAATCAACAGGGGCTTTCTCTCGATAAGCCAGATCATTGGCGTAAAACTTGAGGAATAACCACTGCGTCCATCTGTAGTATTCGGGCAAACAGGTGATCGCTTCGCGCGTCCAGTCAAACATTGCACCCATTGTTTTCAGTTGTCCGCGCATGCGCTCCACATTGTCCAGCGTCCATTTGGCCGGGTGAATACCCCGTTGGATTGCGGCGTTTTCAGCCGGCAAACCAAAAGCATCAAAACCGATTGGAAACAATACATTATGCCCTTTCATCCGCATATATCGCGCCCGAACATCGGAGGGAACAATCGCATACCAGTGACCAATGTGGAGATCTCCTGAAGTGTAGGGTAGCATCGTCAAAGCATAGTGCTTGGGGCGGTCGGGATCAAT
>JAGWBW010000034.1:0-24395 GCA_021295695.1 Candidatus Latescibacterota bacterium | reverse complement strand
GCAAACTCGTAAGCCATTGAAATACAACTCCTAAGGATATAATCTTTGCAAAAGTCGGGGAAATGGAATCGTCTCGCGGACATGGGACAACCCGCATATCCACGCGACTGTACGCTCAATACCCAATCCAAAACCGGAATGTGGCACCGATCCATAGTGCCTGAGGTCCAGGTACCACTGGAACGGCGCCTCGTCAAGACCGTGTTCGGCGAGCTTTCGCCGTAAGACCTCCAGATCGTCCTCGCGCTGTCCCCCACCGACTATTTCGCCATATCCTTCGGGAGCCAACACATCCATACACAAAGCCAGTTGGGAATTTTCCGGATCCCCCTTCATATAAAAAGCTTTGCAAGCTGCCGGATACCGATGCACAATCACGGGACGATCGTGTGCATTGGCCAATACGGTTTCATCCTCAGCACCAAAATCTTCCCCCCATGTATGATCGCAACCCGCATCTTTGAGCAACTCATGTGCATCCGAATAAGATATCCTGGGAAATGGTTTTTGAACCCGTTGTAGGGGCGCAAGATCGCGTTGCAAAGTCACAAGTTCAGACCGACAGTTTTCTATCACGCGCTGAACAACACAACAGATAAAGTCTTCAGCCAGGTCCATATTACCCGATAGATCCATATAGGCCACCTCTGGCTCGACCATCCAAAATTCGGTCAAATGACGCCGCGTCTTGGATTTCTCTGCGCGAAAAGTTGGACCAAAACAGTACACTTTGCCAAATGCCATGGCCGCTGCTTCCATATACAACTGACCACTCTGCGTCAGGTAGGCCCTCTCGTCGAAATAATCGGTTTCAAAAAGCGTGCTGGTGCCTTCGCAGGACGACGGTGTAAAAATGGGTGCATCAATGAGTGTGAAGCCATTGTTGTCGTAATAATCTCGGCAGGCTTTGACAATTTCGGCACGCACGCTTAAAATGGCGTGCTGACGCGATGAGCGAAGCCACAAATGGCGATGGTCCATCAGAAATGCCGTACCGTGTTCTTTGGGCGTAATCGGATAATCCTCTGCCCGATGTACAATTTCGATATCGCTGATGCCAATTTCAAACCCGATTGGCGAACGCGCATCAGCCCGAACCGCTCCTGTCACGCGAAGAGACGACTCTTGCCCCAGGTCTGAAGCCCGTTCAAAAACTTCTGGCGATACATCGCCTTGAAAGACCACGCCCTGAATCGTACCAGAGCCATCCCTGATCTGAAGAAAGTGCAATTTGCCACTCGACCGTTTATTGTACAGCCATCCCTCGATCACAACTTCCTTGCCTTCCCAGGCACCTACATCGTTTATCCTGATGATATCTGGCATATATCGTTTCCTGAGAGTAAAAACACAAAAGACGACCGGGTATTACCTGCTTGCCCACCGATCGTCTTGTGTTTTTACGTGTGTAGCAAATCTCACGACCTTCGGGGGGGGCGCTGCCTGCCCTGCTGATTTGAATCACCATTGGGTTTGTCGATAAGTACTTTGCGGCTCAGTCGAATTTTGCCCTGGTCGTCAATAGCGATCACTTTGACCTGAACTTTTTCGCCTTCACTGAGCACATCGTTCACCTTGCGCACCCGGTGATGTTCAAGCTCGGAAATATGGCAAAGTCCATCCTTGCCGGGCAAAATCTCGACAAATGCGCCAAAATCTGTGATCCGGCGCACCGTGCCTTCATAGACTCGTCCAACTTCTGCCTCTTCTACGAGTGCCTCAACCATGCCCATTGCGGTATCACCGGCTTGCGCATCTAAAGAAGTGACCGTAACCAGCCCATCGTCCTCGACTGAAACCGTTGCGCCTGTCTCTTCTATACTGCGAATGGTCTTGCCGCCCGGACCAATAACCGCACCGATTTTTGCCGGATCAATCCGGATGGACAATATGCGCGGTGCGTATTCCGACAAGTTCGTTCTCGGCGCAGGAATAGCTTCTTCCATAAGACCGAGAATGTGGTTTAATGCATCTCGGGCGCGAGCAAATGCCGTATTGAGAATTTCAAAACTGATACCGCCGATCTTAATATCCATCTGAATCGCTGTCAGCCCCGAGCGCGTTCCCGCAATTTTGAGATCCATATCGCCCAAATGATCTTCTTCGCCTAAAATATCTGTGAGAACCGCCCACTGATCCCCTTCCATGACCAGCCCTACGCCAGCCCCGGCAACATGGCTTTTAATGGGCACGCCCGCATCCATCAAAGCGAGAGAACCGCCACATACCGTGGCCATTGAAGACGAACTATTGGATTCTAAAATCTCGGAAACCAGCCGGATCGTATAAGGAAAATGCTCTTCACCGGGCACAACAGGCTCGAGTGCTTTTTCGGCCAAAACACCGTGACCGATTTCACGACGTCCGGGTGCTGCGATCCGCCCTGTTTCACCCACACTGTAGTTGGGAAAGTTGTAATCGAGCATAAAGCTCTTGAACGATTTGCCTTCGAGATCATCTACCATCCGGGTGTCCATCTTGCTTCCGAGCGTCGCAACGCACAAAGCTTGCGTTTGCCCGCGCGTAAAAACAGCAGACCCGTGTGTGCGCGGCAATATACTCATATCGATGTCAATGGGCCGAACCTGGTTGAGATCGCGTCCATCAATACGCTGGTTCTCCGCGAGGATCATCGCGCGCATATCCTTCTTGATCAATCGATCGATTTCACTGCCAATTTCGCCATCTTCAAAGTGCTCTGCAAGTGCTTCTCGCACTTCGGCACGAATCGCGGACAACGTCTCTGCTCGCGCCATCTTGTCCGGCATGCGATTGGCTGCGTGAATCTGTTCTGAGGCGCGTTCGGCAACAGCAGTGACAAGAGCCTCGTTTTCTTCAGGCTCGTCAAAAGACCGCTTGGCTTTTCCCACGCGGGCAATCAGATCATCCTGCAATTCAATCAGTTGCACAATCCCTTCCTGGGCAACGCGCAGTGCTTCGACAACATCGCCATCGGGTACTTCGTGAAAATCGCCTTCAACTGAAATGATCGACTCGCGATTGCCCGATACCATCAGGTGGATATCGCTTTCTTCGAGTTCGGAAAGTGTGGGATTGATCTTAAATTCTCCACCAACCCGTCCAATGCACACAGCACCGATGGGGCCGTCAAACGGAATGTCAGAAATGCACAGTGCAGCCGAAGCACCCGTCATTGAGAGCACCGCAGGATCGTTTTCACCATCAAAAGACAACACCGTGACATAAACCTGCGTTTCAAAGTCATAAGTCCCCGGAAATAGGGGCCTGATTTGATGATCGATCAAACGCGCATGCAATTTTTCCGTTGTTGAAGGCGCGCCTTCTCGCTTAAAAAAGTTGCCGGGAATGCGACCACCTGCATACATTTTTTCGCGATAATCGACTTGAAGCGGAAAAAAGTCAAAATTCGAAGGTCTATTATCGGAAACGGCAGCCACCAGTACAATGGTTTCACCGTACTGCATCCACACCGCTCCATGTGACTGTTTGGCCACCCGACCCGTTTCAATGGACAACGGACGACCAGCATATTCAAGCTCTACTTTTGCTATCATTCTTTCTCCTCTATTTACTTAAAACACATCTATCCCAGCGCCCTGACAAAAAAGGCCAGAGATACGACCAACTGCTGGAATAATAAAAAACTCAACCGCGAATACCCAGTGCCGCAATCAAGCTACGATAACCTTCTAAATCTACACGCCGCAAATACCGCAACAGCCGGCGACGACGCCCAACCAGTTTGAGCAACCCTCGACGCGAGTGATGATCTTTCTTGTGGGTTTGAAAGTGTCCGATCAGTTGCACAATACGCTCTGTAAGTTGTGCAATCTGGACTTGTGGCGATCCCGTATCGCCTTCTTTTCGCCCGTATTGTGCGATCAACTCGGCCTTTTTCTCCTTTGTTAAAGCCAAAATTTACCTCCATAGGTATGACGCCGCGAAAGCATATCTTTCGCGGACTGTATATCTGCTTGAATCTGTTCGATCAACGCTTCTTTGCTGCCAAATTCGCGCTCGCCGCGAATGCGATACCAAATCTCAAGGGGTAAGATCTTTCCATAGAGATCTTGTGAAAAATTGAGCAAATGCACTTCACAAAGTGCTGACTGCCCTCCAAATGTCGGGCGTTTGCCGTAATTGACAACGGCGATATGGATCTGATCCAGCCTGGCAACACCCGCATAAACACCCGGCGATGGCAAGAGTTTTCCCTGCGTTTCAAACAGGAGATTGGCAGTGGGAAAACCAAGTGCTCTACCCCGCCTTTCCCCCTCTACCACACGCCCCCACAAGGGGTATGGATGTCCCAGAAGCTGGACAACCGCATCCATGTCTCCTTCTAAGAGTGCATTGCGAATACGAGTACTGCTCACAGGTTTTTCGGCGATACATACAGCAGGTGGGGAAAAAACAGAGAAGCCAAATTGTTTTCCCAACCTTTTCATCGTTTCAAAACCGCCCTGACGACCTCTTCCAAAACCGTGATCGTAACCTATGATCACAGACCTGGCACTGAGTTTATCAACGAGGTAGCATTTGACAAATGCCTCGGGAGACATCTGTCGGAGTGCATCATCGAATTCAACAACAGCCAGAATATCCACCCCTAAGGCGGCGAGACAATGCTGTTTCTCCTCAAGCGATGTCAACACCCCGGGGGCATCGGCACCGTCGATAAACTGGCGGGGGTGTGGATCAAAAGTGACGACAACAGATGTTCCCCCACACGCCCTTGCCATATCGATCATAGCTTTAATAACAGAGACATGCCCGATGTGAATGCCGTCAAATGTTCCAACAGTGACCACCGGGTGGGCAAGCGCGATCGGTTCTTCAAGCGTTATGGTGCGCATCATCAATTCTGGAGCACGCGAATAGGCTTCAAGACGCCCTCGACGATATGACCGAGACCGAGCAAAATACCCCGGGAATTTTGCACTTTTACAATATCCTGGACATCTAATAACATATCGGTCACGGGATTGCCATTTAAAAATCTCCCCTGCTGTACCTCTGTCAAACAAACCGAAGACAGATGGGATAAAACAGCGTGGGGATTGAGCAACACATCAGAAATACATTCTGCACGCTCGAGTTCATAAATCGCAACACATTGTCCCAATTCAACACATCCAACCGCGGTTCTGCGAAGCGTTGATAGGTGGGCACCACATCCGAGCCATTTGCCGATGTCGTCTGCAAGCGACCGAATATAAGTGCCTTTAGAACAATGTACTCTCAAGTGCAAGAGCGGTGGTGCATAAGCCGCTATGTCGAGCTTGTGTACGCATACTTTACGCGCCGGGCGTTCAACCTCAATGCCTTTGCGGGCGAGTTCATAAAGCCTGCGCCCCCCCATGCGTATGGCCGAATACATAGGCGGGATTTGTGCAATCTCACCCTTAAATTCGGCAACGGCGGCCTGGACTTGCGCATAATCGGTTGGAATATCCCTCGATCTGCTGGTAATCACACCATCGGCATCGAGAGAATCGGTCGTTATTCCCAAACGCACAACCGCGTGATATTGTTTGTCACCGTCCGTAATATAGGAACTCAGACGTGTATAAGCCCCCAGGCAAAGTAGCAAAACGCCCGTTGCCATGGGATCAAGGGTGCCTGTGTGTCCTGCTTTTTTTATCCCAAAGTGCTTACGTACCCAACTGACGACATCTTGAGAAGTCCAGCCAGCGGGTTTGTCTATACTCAGAAAACCGTTTATTGGCACCACCTATGTGTTGAGACTATTGAGCAACTGCTCGATATGCGACCCTTGAGTGATGGTATCATCCCAGGCAAAGACCAGCTCAGGCACATGTCGCAATTGAACGCGCTGAGCGAGCGCACGGCGCAAAAAAGACATCGCCCCCATCAGACGTTCGAGCACCCGTGTTCGCGCCCCAGAGTCACTCATCGCACTGACGTAAACTCTGGCCGTGCGCAGGTCACGAGACATCTTGACAGCCGTAATAGTGACTTCGGCAAGACCGGGATCACGGGTTTCCGTATGCAAAATTTCACTCAGGGCAACCTGAACGGCTTTTCCCACACTTTCCGGTCGATAAGATGGCATGTCAGAGCAACTCCAGCGAATAGTCAACCACAATAAGGCGATCTTCGCGCTCGATTAAATTGACCACCTTTGACAATATCTGATTGGCATACCGCGAGTCGTTGGCAACTGTTGCAACACCTAATTGCGCTCTTTGCCAGCGGTCATTATCGCCCAGTTCAGAAACAGAGACATTGAATTTGTTGCGCACCCGCGTCGTGATGCTTTTGAGCACGCTGCGTTTCTGTTTCAGCGAGGCGCATTCGGGCAAATACAGATCGAGATGACAAAAACCAATGGTCATTAGATCGTGCGAGTAGTTTCAATAAGTTCGTAAGTTTCAATAACATCGCCGACTTTGACATCGTTAAAATTTTCGATGCTAATGCCGCATTCAAAGCCGTTTTGCACTTCGCGAACATCATCCTTAAAACGCCGCAAAGATCCAATACGGCCTTCGTAAATAACAACGCCATCGCGCAAAACGCGCGCGTTGGTCGTGCGGTGGATGAGTCCTTGAGAAACCAGACATCCGGCAATCGTGCCGACGCGTGGCACAGGGAAAAGTTCGCGCACCTGCGCTTCGCCCTGCACACTTTCTTCGATTTTGGGTGCCAGCAAACCAGAAAGGGCAGCGCGAATGTCTTCAACGACTTCGTAAATCACGCGATACAAACGAATATCAACGCGTTCCCGTGCTGCAACTTCTCTTGCATTTGCATCGGGACGCACATTGAATCCGATGATGATGGCATCTGAAGCCGATGCGAGCAAAATGTCAGATTCGGAGACGGCACCTACAGCGCGGTGAATCACCGATAGACGCACTTCTTCGTGCTCAATTTGCAAAAGCGCGTCTTGCAAAGCCTCGACAGACCCATCGACATCGCCTTTGATAATCAGGCGCAATTCTTCTATATTGCCTGTCTCAATCTGGTTGTGAATGTCGGTCAATGATACGCGACGTACCCGATGAAATTCTTGTTCGCGCCTGAGTTGCTGCCGTTTTTGGCTGATATCGCGGGCTTCGCGCTCATTTTCAACCACATGAAACGTATCCCCCGCCTGGGGCAACCCGGCCAGACCGAGAACCTGAACCGGACGAGAAGGACCAGCAGTTGCCACAGAGAGACCGCGCTCGTCGAGCATTGCGCGGACACGCCCACTGAACATGCCCGTAATAAAAGGATCACCGATTTGTAGCCTACCTTCTTGCACGAGCACTGTTGCGATATTTCCTCGTCCGCGGTCGAGTTTTGATTCTACAATGGTGCCTTTGGCGCGCTTATCGGGATTTGCCATAAGTTCGAGCATTTCTGTTTCAAGAGCCAACAGCTCGAGCAAAGCATCGACATTATGTCCCGTTTTGGCGGAAATTTCGCAAACTTGAACATTGCCACCATAATCTTCTACGACGACATTGTGCTCAGTCAACTCCCGTTTGATTTTGGCGGAATCGGCAGTGGGCAGATCGATTTTGTTAATTGCAATGACGAGGGGCACATTGGCCGCTTTGGCATGATCAATGGCTTCTACCGTCTGTGGCATCACACTATCATCTGCCGCCACGACCAGAACGACGACATCGGTTACGCTGGCACCTCTGGCACGCATTGCCGTAAAAGCTTCGTGCCCAGGCGTATCGAGAAAACAAATTTCACGCCCATTACTGAGTTCAACGTGATACGCACCAATATGCTGCGTAATACCGCCAGCTTCACCTTCCATCACATTGGTCTCTCGGATATAATCCAAAAGAGATGTTTTCCCGTGATCCACATGCCCCATAATTGTCACTACTGGAGGCCTTGGTTTCAGGGTATCTTTAGACACTTCTACCTCTGCTGCTGCTTCTAATACCTCTTCACCATATTCTTCGAGTTGCTCAATGTCAAAACCAAATTCATCGGCAACAAGCGTGATGGTATCCATATCAAGGCGCTGGTTGATGGTCACCACCATGCCCAATTTGAGACATTGTGTGATGACTTCTGTGGGGCGCACATCCATTTGAGAAGATAGTTCGCCAACAGTTGTGAACTCATTGACTTTGAGAACTTGTCCGTCTGTGGTCTCGTCTTCTGGCGTTTCACTATCCTGGCGACGGCGACGGCGCACCCGTGATGGTGATGCGCCACTCGACATTTGCGCCAGTGTTCGACGCACATTTGCTGATACTTCGCGCTCATCAACGACAGGACGCTTGCGCCTGCGACGGCGTTTTCGTGGAGACCGCGTGCGGCTTTTCTCTTCCTGTACGGGTTTTTCTTTGGGCTTAGCCGTGGCCTGGACCTCGGGTTTTTCTTTTTTCTTTTCCGGCGCTTTTGTTTCGGGTACCTGAACCGGTGTCTGACTGACATCTTCTACGACAACAGTCGGATAATCGGTTCGGCGTCTTCTGCGCCGCGGGCGTTGCCTATTCTCGCTGCGGGTCTCGGGTTTTGCATCGGGCCGAACCGAACGGGGCTGGCTCACGCGAGGTTTTTTCTCCTGAATCTCGCGTTCTTTTCTTTCATCATCCTTGCGTCTGAGTTTTCGTCGCGTTGCCTGGCGCTCTGAATCAAATTTCTCTTGCACCGCTTCGACCATGGCAGTCGTACAGACCGCCATGTGGTTTTTGACTTCAAAACCGAGGCTTCTAATCTGCTCAACCATTGCGACACTCGACAAATTGAACTCGCGCGCAATCTCGTAAACTCGTTTTTTCTTAGCTTCTGTTTTGACTTTTGCCTTCGCCAATAAGCTCACCTCCGATTACTTGTTAGTTTCAGATGTCTCTTCAGTAGATTTTGCTTTCTCTGCCTCTGCTTGCAAACGCGATTGTTCTTCGCGGTAAGCAGATATTTTTTCATTGACAACTTCCTGTGCGGTCTCTCGCAATTTCTCAGCCGTCGTTTCGCCTATGCCTGGCACTTTGAGCAACATATTGAAGGATACACGAACGAGGTCATTAGCAGACAAAATACCCGCGGCCTCAAGGCGATCTCGCGTCACTTGTCCCGTACCGGCTACTTCGGCCAATGGCACTGTTGTAGCCTGGCGTTCGGCTTGTATTTCGTCATAGCGGGTTTCCGTCATGATATCGACATGCCAGCCAGTCAACTGCGATGCCAAACGGGCGTTCTGCCCCTCTTTGCCGATAGCCAGAGAAAGCTGATCATCATCGACAATAGCCGACATGCGTTTTTCACGTCGATCAATCACCACGCGGCGAACTGTGGCAGGGTTCAAAGCACGCGACAAAAAGATCGCTTCGTCGTCACTCCAGGGGACAATATCTATGCGTTCACTGCTCAATTCGCGCACCACAGCCTGTACGCGTGAGCCTTTCATGCCCACGCAAGCACCCACGGGATCAATGCGCGCATCATTAGAATAAACGGCAATTTTGGCCCGCACACCCGGCTCGCGCGAAACGGCTTTTATTTCTATAACGCCTTCATAAATTTCAGGGACCTCAAGCTGAAAAAGCCTTTCGAGAAATACGGGATGAGTGCGGCTCAACACCACCTGCGGACCTTTGGCGGTACGCAAAACATCGAGCAGGTAGGCGCGAATGGGATCCCCCTGTCGATAGCGTTCCTTTCTGATTTGCTCTTTAAGCGGAATAACCGCTTCTGTTCGCCCCAGGTTGACGAGAATATCACCCCGACTGATTTGTTGCACAGTTCCCGAAATAATTTCTCCGATGCGCCCCTGATAATCTTCGTAGATTTTCTCGCGCTCGGCTTCCCTGACCCGCTGTACGAGTACCTGCCTTGTCGTTTGAATCGCATTGCGCCCAAAATCGGTAAAATTGAGGCGGAGTCTCAATTCCCCACCGACCTTTGCATCTGTGTCTGCTTTGCGCGCTTGTGTCACGCCAATTTGGATTCCCGGATCTTCAACCAGGCCGTCGGCAACGACTTCTTTTACTGCTTCAACGATGATCTCTCCAGAGCTGTTGTCGAAGTTGACTTCCACATTATCCCCGGTTCCAAACCGCTTTTTTGCCGCAGAGATTAAC
The DNA here is from genome assembly GCA_021295695.1 of Candidatus Latescibacterota bacterium. Lineage (GTDB taxonomy): Bacteria > Latescibacterota > UBA2968 > UBA2968 > UBA2968 > VXRD01. The sequence goes on along the minus strand of JAGWBW010000034.1, from coordinate 14,352 downwards.
CCCATTTCAAGGGTTTCGATAACAAGATCGCGGTTGACATTTTTTTCCTGGGCAATTTGCCTTAACGCTTCGAGAACTTCGTAATTCAAGTGAGGACCCTCCTCGACCATTACAACTCAAAATGCATAGTAGCTTTCTGAATTTTTGCGCGTTCAATAATAGTTCGTTCACCTTGTAACTCGACGTCGAGATGATCGGCTTTGACCTGTAAGAGCGTTCCAACTGCAACACCGAGGCCATCTACAACAAGGCGAAGTGATTTGCCGACCACCCGCTCAAAATCTCGGTCTGTCTTTAAGGGGCGCGTCAGGCCGGGGGATGAAACTTCGAGCAGATATGTACTATCAATCGGATCGCGCGTATCCAATATATCTGCAATATCCCGACTGAGCGCAGCACATTCATCAACTGTAATTCCATCGGGACGATCGACAAAGATGCGTACGATTTTCCGTCTGTGACCGCCAGAAACAGCCATCTCAACCAACTCGACATCCCGACGATTGAGAAGCGGAAGAATCAGATGGGTCAGGGTGTCTTTGATAAGCATTGGATAACTCAAGGCTGCCGCTTTACCGCGTCTGGTAGCTATGCCAGGCCTGTGCTTACAGCAGGGCTGGCGATTCTAACTATACCCCATATACTCAAAAGAGTGGGCAGAAGCCCACTCTGTAATCAGAAATTAAATATAGAAAATTATATAGTATAGCGCAAGTTTTATTTCCCTGCATCCGATGCTTTATATCCTTCTATTAATTGCTTAAGTTCAACCAACATCCGCCGCAATTCAACCAGTGGATTTTCAACATTAGACGTCGCGCTCTCAATATTTTGTTTTTCCCACAAGCTGCGGTCTATCTTCAGTCTTTCAACCGCTCCTTGAATCGTGTATTTCTGGGCATAGAGCAAGTCCTTAATTGCCAAAATGACCTTGATATTTCGCTCTGTGTACACGCGATTACCCGATCTGCGCCTGGGATTCAGTTGAGAAAATTCCTTCTCCCAAAACCGCAGGACATGAGATTCTACACCTGTGAGTTCCGATACCTCCCGGATCGAATAATAGAGCTTTTTTATGCCACTTGAAAGCATAGACATTACTTCTTTTTAAATAAGATACGGACGGGTGTGCCGAAAAAGTCAAACGCCTGTCTGAGCCTGCGCTCTAAAAACCGACGATAGTGCACGGGAACATCCTTGGGGCGCCCGGTAAAAAAGAGAATGGTTGGCGGTGCACTGCGCGGCATAACGCAGAAAGACATGCGAAAGACCCGTCCATTTTTTGTAGGCGGAGCCGTTGTTGCATTGAGATGCGTCAAAAAGTCGTTCAAATCGCCTGTTGAAATGCGATGCCGACGTTTCAGTGCCACATCCAAAGCCATATCAATAATGCGCCACGCGCGTTGCCCCGTAAGTGCAGAGAGAAAAACAATGGGATAGTTTTCGAGATGTACAAAGCGCGAGCGGATTTGTTGGGCTATTTTGTCGGCTGTGTAGCCGTCTTTTTCAACCAGATCCCATTTGTTGATGCCCACGATCAGCCCTTTGCCCAGCGCGACAGCGCGTTCTGAGATTTTGACATCCTGTACTGTACACCCTTCCACTGCATCAACCAGTACAATCGCCACATCGCATCGCTCGAGACTTTCTACGGTACGCAGCGAACTGTAAAAATCGACTTGCTCTTTAACGCGTGTCCGCCGTCTCAAACCCGCCGTGTCAACCAGAATAAATGGCCGTCCATTGCGTTCCATCGAGAGGTCAATCGCATCCCGTGTTGTTCCTGGAATCTCGCTCACGACTACCCGCTCCCGCCCCAGCAAGCGATTCACAAAGGTAGATTTGCCCATATTCGGGCGGCCCAATACCGCGATTCGAGGAGGCAATTCTTCTTGTGTATCGCCTGCTTTTTCTGGCAAACATGTAAGGATGTCATCCAGCAAGTCACCCGATTGCCGCCCATTAATGGCAGAAACGTATAGCGGATCGCCAAGTGCGAGACCGTAAAAGGCCGTGCCATCGGCCTCGTTCTCATCTCTATCGACTTTGTTGACAATCAGCCGATAAGGTGCACCCGAATCCCGGATCTTACGCGCCATAATTGCGTCGTAATCCGTAGGGCCAGTCTGGGCATCAACCACAAAGAGCAACAGGTCTGCTTCCCCAAGGACAAGCTCGACCTGTCGGGAAACCAGATCGGTGATTATTTCGCTTGAATTGGGCACATATCCACCCGTATCGACTAATGTAAAGGTCCTGCCATTCCAGGTACACTGTGCATAATTGCGGTCGCGCGTGACACCGGGAAAGTCATCTACCACAGCTTTGCGCTCGCCAATCAGCCGATTAAAAAGCGTTGACTTGCCGACATTTGGCCGCCCTACAATCGCCACGACGCCCATTGCCTAATTCTCCATCTGATGTGAGGAAATATATGGGTGCGCCGCAATCTCACTGCCTGCGCCCACAGAAGCCGATATACCGCCAACGGCATTTTGAATGGTCTCCACAAGATCGTAAGTGCCCACAACGACCCGACATCCCACCTGCTGCTCCAGATCTTTGAGCAAGAGATCATCTAAAAATAGACCATTGTGATTCAAGCAGTTGGGAGGTAAAAGAACGATCTCATTGCTTCTGACACTGGCATCTATAAGTGCGCGACCAATATCATTACCCGACAGCAACCCAGAAACCGTTATGCCTTCGCCAAGAAAGTGATTGACCACAGGCACAACGCGCGTATCAATCCACGAAATTTGGTTCAAGCGTTTGCCCATTGCATCTAAAAAATGCGTCCCCAACATACCCGTTACAAGAACAAAACGCTGCGGTGGCAATGCTAAATTTTTGAGTTCCCCAATCTGATTCTCAAATCCATCGACAAAGCGGCGAACCATGCCAATTCCGTTTTCGACAAGTGGAAAACCATCGTATTCCGATTGCGGCGGCACAGATTGGCCCGTCAGCAAATACATTTCATCGCCCAAATACACAAAGCGTGTGCCCAGGCGTTTTTTGAGCATTTTCTGCCACGCTGTTATCTGGCGAATTGCCCTTACCGCATCGGCGCGCGTCACGCGGTCCAACCTGGGAAGATTTTTGCGAAATTTTGTCAAGCCCAGTGGCACAACCCCCACGGATTCAACGCGCGGATGACGCGCCGCAAGATCAAAGATCGTCTGTTTAAGTGCCTGACCATCGTTGATACCCGGGCACAAGACCACTTGCGCGTGCATCTGAATCCCTTGCCTGGCTAAGATATCAATCCTATCCAAAACAGGTGTTGCCCGTCTGCGACCGAGCAACTCGGCTCGCAATTTGGGATCCGTGGCGTGAACCGAGATGTACATTGGACTCAATTTTTGGTCAATAATGCGCTGAAATTCATCCTCAGAAAGGTTCGTCAGCGTGACATAAGCCCCATGTAGAAAAGACAATCGATAGTCGTCATCCTGGTAATACAGGGTTTTACGCAGACCTTTGGGCATCTGATGCAAAAAGCAAAAAACGCACTTGTTATCGCATTTGAGAATGGGCATATCTTCAAAATCCACGCCCAGATCGTCTTCAATATCTTTTTCAATCTCAAATAAAAATCGATCCTCGCCTCGCCGCACCAGGGTCGATACGTCTTCTTCACCCATGTAAAAACGGTAATCAATGGGGTCGCGCACGGGATGTCCATTGATCGTTTCTACGACATCTCCGCACTGCAACCCAATCGCTTCCCCAATCCCATCGGGATGTACCAGACGGATTTGCAAACCGGTCTCAACGTGTTCAACACTGCGTCGCCCCTCGACCTGCGCCCCTCTTATAACATCCATTTTGATTCCAGTAATTGATTGTTGGACAATGTAATACCCCAATAACTTACAAGTGTTCCTGAATTATCAAAATTTACGATAAAGCAAAAATAAGGTCAAGAAAAAAGCCAATTCCCCACTATGCCTAAAAATTTAATATCTGACAAATTCAGAGCATCACCTTATTTTGAATATAATCAAAATACAAAAAAATTCTTCGGTCAACAAGGTAGGTTATCCCCTTTGCGAATATATGAACGGATAACCCACTATTGAGAAGGACACACCTCATGCCCGCGCCCCCACGCATCTCAGTTGTTATTCCGGTTTTTAACGAGCAGGATGCCATAGAAAAAGTAATTGGCGATATTCCCAGTCATTTACCCACCGAAATCATCGTTGTCGATAATGGATCTACTGACCAAACCGCAAAATTAGCCGCCGCAATGGGCGCACGCATTGTTCGAGAAAATCGCCGGGGATACGGTTCTGCCTGCCTTGCGGGCATCGCAGCGACCGGGGAACCAGACATTGTCGTCTTTCTCGATGGCGACTACAGCGATCACCCCAACGAAATGCCAGATTTGATAGTGCCCATCCTGGAAAATCGCGCTGACCTCGTGATTGGCTCGCGCGTTTTGGGCAATAGCGAACCCGGTGCGCTGATGATTCAGGCCCGTTTTGGCAACCGTCTGGCTACCAGCCTTATCAAAATCCTTTTTGGCGTATCCTACACAGATCTGGGACCTTTTCGTGCAATTCGCTATGGGGCACTCATGGACTTAAATATGCGGGATAAAACTTTTGGATGGACAGTAGAAATGCAGGTCAAAGCAGCAAAACAGGCATTAAAAATACAAGAAGTGCCAGTAAGTTATAGAAAACGCATTGGCGTTTCCAAAATTACTGGCACTCTAAAAGGCACCCTCAAGGCAGGGTGGAAAATTTTATTTACAATTTTCAGGTATTGGTTTACAAAGTGAGACTAAAAGCTCCTCCATCTCTGCTTCTCACTTTTTTTTGTCATCTATATGCTGTTCCAAACGCTTGAGTGCTTTATCTATGCGAATGCGGTCTTCTCCATGCCGAGTGCGTTGGCGCGCAATTTGATCGGCAATATCAAATGCTGCCATCAGTGCAATCCGGGTGGTATCACCTGTATTTTCGGTCTCGGCAATTTCATGCATTTTTTCATCGACAAAATTTGAAATTTTAGAGGTATATTCCTCCGATTCCTCACTGCTGAGTACATATTCAGAGCCAAAGATCATCACCTTGGTCTTATGTAAATCATTAGAATGGGACATAAGTCAGTAGTCAGTAGCCAGTAGTCAGTAGTCAGTCCTTATTTTTTATCTGCGTCATCTGCGTTCAGGCTCAAATTATTCGCCTTCATTCTGCGGATCGCCTTCACACCTCACGGCTTTGCCACAAGGTCCATGCGAACCACACCGTCTGTAGCAGGCACTTCCAATTCCACGATCCATCCTTTGACGCCCTCACCTCTCACAACTATTTCTTTGGCTTCTTTTGAAATAATTTTGGCATCTTCTGACACACGCGCTAGCGCGTGACACTTGTCATCATCCACACAGAAATAACGCTGAATCCTCGCTTCGGGTATTCCCCCAAGTCTGGGACATTCGGCTTCGTATTTTTCTTCGCTCATAACAAAACCTGTCAAAAATTAAAGATATAACCCCTGGGTTCTAATATAATCTGCAACAGCATCGGGAACAAAAAAAGAAATCGGTCTTTTTGTACGTACGCGTTCTCTAATCGCCGTTGACGAAATATCCAGCAGAGGCGTTTCAACAAACCGCATCTTGGATTTGAAAACGGGATCGACGCGCGCACGCTCAAAACCTGGGCGTTCAGCCACGAGTACATGAGCCAGATCCAACACGCCTTCAGGGTCGAACCAGTCACCCATTTCAACGGCATTATCGGCACCAATGATCAAGAATATCTCTGTGTCCTCACCCATATCCCGACGCAAGTGACGCAAGGTATCAATCGTATAGGATTTCCCAGGGCGCGACAACTCAAATCGACTCAGTTCAAATTCCGGATAATCGCGCACAGCCAGGCTGACCATCCTGGCGCGATCTTCTGCCGAAGCCATAGAGCGTTTGAGCGGCGGTTCGCCCGACGGCATAAACACAACCCGATTGAGCGCGCATTGGAGCATGATTTCTTGCCCAATAATTAAATGCCCAATGTGAATGGGATCAAATGTCCCGCCAAAAATGCCAACGTGCTTTGTCATCTTCAAAGTTTTTCAACGTGCAATTTGGCTTTTATTTTTTCCATCTCTTCAATGACTTTTTCCTTCAACTTCTCGGACAAGTCCTGTCCTATCAACAATGTAAGCCCATTGAGTGCCTCCTCCAATGCCCCAGTTTTAAAATTGACCTGTGCAATAATAAAACGCGCCTCTAAAGCAGCCTCTGTATCGGGGTATTCCTTCAATACGCCTTCGGCGTAGAGTTTAGCCGAAGTATAATATTTCCACAGGATATAATCGTATGCAATCATGACTTCCTTGTGGGCCAACTGATTGCGCAATGCTTTAATTCTTTTTTCTGCCTGAGAGGCGAGATCGCTTTGGGGATAGTCTTCGATAAACCGCGCAAATTCTCGAATTGCCTTGTGAGTTTCATCCTGATCGTGGTGAATACCACGCGCATCCTGATAATAACACTCACCAATCTGGAACCGCGCTTCGGCGGCATAGGGACTCACGGGATATTCGTTGAGCAGGCGTTCGTATTCAAAAATAGCTGTCACATAATCTTTTTGACACTGAAAAGCTTTGCCCAACCCAAACTGCGCCTCATCTGACAAATGAGACCCGGGAAAATCCGATAGCATATTTCTAAACAGCAACTCGGCGTCGTAACACTTTTTATTTTTTAGTGCCTGTTGCGCATCTTCGTAATAAACCTCTGGGCTCAATCGCCGATATTTTTTTTGTGCACATCCCACCCCCAACGCGATCAGACACGCACAACAAATATATAAAAATCGTCTCATAATTCGCCAATCTGCATGATCCTAAAGAACTGTTAATGTATCGTCCTGTCTGATAAACGATGCAGATTCTGTAATGTTCCCCAGTTTCTTAAACAAAAAAGGGCGCGTTTTTTCCGCGCTTGATTTCATACTCCCTCAAAATATAGTACTTTCACAACATAAGCAAACCCCCCTATCAAGTCAAGAATCACGACCTGGAGAAAAGCAAACCATGATCGCTTGACTTGCACAAGAGATTTTCGCATGAATATTACGTGTCCAAACAAAAACCTGAGAGGTACTCCATGCCCCGCGTCCTTGTCATCGGGAGTTCCAACACCGATCTCATTATTCGCGCCAGCAAATTGCCATCGCCGGGAGAAACAGTACTCGGTGGCACATTTTTTATTGCCGGAGGTGGTAAAGGCGCCAACCAGGCCGTTGCCGCAGCCCGCGCAGGAGCACAGGTCACATTTATAGCGCGCCTGGGGTGTGATGATTTTGGGACGCAAGCTCTATCGGCCTTTCAACGCGAAGGTATTGACACCCAGTGGATTGTGTCCGATCCCCATTTACCATCAGGCGTTGCATTTATCCTCGTTGATAAGCGCGGGGAAAACACCATTGTGGTTGCTTCAGGTGCGAATGCAGCCCTATCCCTCGATCAAATTCAGGATCAGGTCTATAAAAACGCAGAAATATGCTTACTTCAACTCGAGACCCCGCTCGAAACCGTCATGCAGGCCGCATCTCTATCGAGCAAAAACAAGACCCGCGTCGTACTCAATCCAGCGCCAGCAGCAGACCTGCCAGAAGAAATTTGGCCTCATCTTTTTCTCATTACACCCAATCAAACCGAAACCGAACACCTCACGGGCATCCCTCCCAATAGCTCTATAAATATTGCAAAAGCAGCCGACAAACTCCTCAAAAATGGTGCTCAAAACGCCATTATCACCCTGGGGGCACAGGGCGCGTTTTTGGCTACGCCCAACCAAACCCTTCACATACCAGCTTTTAAGACTACATCAATAGATACCACAGGTGCCGGCGATGCCTTCAATGGCGCGCTGTCCTGCGCTTTAAGTGAAAACCAATCTCTTGAAACCGCCATCCGCTTTGCGTGTGCTGCAGGCGCTCTCACTGTCGGCAAAGCAGGTGCTCAACCCGCGATTCCCACAAGAGATCAAATCGACGCGCTGTTGGCGAATCTTCCTTGACGGCATCCCTACCTTGTCCTATATTCCTATTCCCTTTCCCAGACTCCCTCCCCCTCTCTCCCTGATGCCATCCCGTATCAGAAAGGAAATCTAATGGGTTTGAGGAAGGCGAACGCGATCAAGCTCGATTTCGATGACCTCGTCAAAGAACTCGACGATTTCGAGCAAGACATTAGAACCCTTCAGGACCGTATAGACCAACTCATCACCAACGCGCGACAAAAACCAGTTAAAGCCGCTACGAGCGAAGGCGATATGGGCACGACCTGAACACACAAATAAACAGGCGGGAAAAACCCCCGCCTGTTATTTTTTTTACACCATGTTCTACACCACTATATTTGCCATCGTCCTCATCATTGTCATATTGACCAAATACCTCTACAAACCCGTTGAACGCTGTCCCGAATGCAATACCCCGCGCGAGTCCGATCATCCGATATGCCCTTGTGGCTATGTTTTTGAATTTCCCGACGATGACGATCCCCTCGAATACGGCGATCCCGAAGATCAGTAAAGGAATCTCCATGACCCTCACCGCACTTTCTCCCCTCGACAATCGCTACACGAGTCGCTTGACAGACCTCGCTCCCTGTCTCTCGCATTTTGCACTAATAGCCTATCGCGTACAGATCGAAATCGAGTGGTTGCGCTTTCAATCAGAGCACCCCGAACTCACACACGTCCGCGCATTTACCGACGCTGAACATCAGATGTTAAAATCGTGGATAGACACTTTCGATGAACAGCAGGCGCAGCGCGTTGTCGCAATCGAAAGAGTCACCAATCACGATGTCAAATCCGTCGAATACTATGTGCGAGAACGCCTCGCGGAAACATCGCTCGCCGACGTATGCGAAGCCGTGCATTTTTGCTGCACCTCTGAAGACATCAACAATCTCTCTCACGCGCTTATGCTCAAATCCGCTGTCGAAGATGTCTTTCTTCCACTGGCACAGCAAGTTATCCAAATCACTTCAAAGCTCGCACAAGACACCAAAAACCTCCCTATACTCGCACGAACACATGGCCAACCCGCCACCCCAACCACAATGGGAAAAGAACTCGCCGTATTTGTCTATCGCTGGCAGCGACAAATCAAACAGGCGACGCAACTCGAATATCTCGGCAAATTCAATGGCGCCACCGGCAATTACAACGCGCATGTCGCGGCCTATCCCAAAGTGCTCTGGCATGACCTCGCTCGCGATTTCGTCCAGCGCCTCGGTCTCACATTCAATCCCCTCACCACACAGATTGAATCGCACGATTATATGGCCGAAGTCTTTCACTTGATCATCCGATTCAATACCATTGCACTTGACTTTGCCCGCGACATGTGGACCTACATATCCCTATCCTATTTCCGCCAGAAAACAATCGCCTCAGAAGTCGGATCTTCGACNNTTTGAAAACGCCGAAGCCAATCTGGGCATTAGCACAGCTCTACTCGAACATCTATCGACCAAATTACCCGTCTCACGCCTTCAGCGCGACCTGTCTGACTCTTCAGCCAGTCGCAATATTGGCCCGGCTATCGGCCATGCGTGTCTCGCCTTAAAATCCCTTCTGAATGGCATAGGCAAGGTCGCCATCGACAAACAGGCCATTGCCAGCGATCTCGAAAACGCCTGGGAAATCCTCGGCGAGGCCGTGCAAACCGTCATGCGAAAAGCCGGATATGAAAACGCCTACGAACTGATGAAAGACCTCACTCGGGGTACAGAAATTACAGAGGCTGGTCTCAACGACTTTCTCAACGCCCTCGACCTCCCCCAGGCAGACCTCAAAAACCTGAAAAATCTAACACCTCAATCCTATATAGGACTTGCCCCGCAGCTTTGTGAATTAGGAATTAAGAATTAAAAGCGGCTAAGAATCAACAGCAGGAGAGATGCAAGAGAGCCTGGGGACTTGTCTCTACTTTCGCACATCCTCAGGTCCTCTTTTTTATCTGCGTCATCTGCGTTCATCTGCGGATCACACTTCATCATGCCCTTTGAATTTGAGCACCTCGCCATCCCCGACGTCATTCTCGTTCGCGCAAAGCGATTTCCCGATGATCGCGGTTTTTTTGTTGAAACGTACAGACGAGACGATTTCAAAGCCAACGGCATTTTAGAAATATTCGTTCAGGATAACCACTCTCGCTCTACCCGCGGCGTGCTACGCGGATTGCACTACCAAAGAGCACCTCGCGCACAGGGCAAACTCATCCAGGTAATCAAAGGCGAAATATACGATGTTGCCGTCGATATTCGTCGGGGATCCCCCACTTATGGTCAGTGGATCGGCATTCATCTTTCCGAGGCGCGATCCGAACTTCTGTATGTACCTCCCGGTTTTGCACACGGCTTCTGCGTTCTCAGTGAGGTAGCGGACTTCACATATAAATGTACGGATATTTACGCACCAGAGACCTATCGCGGTATTTCCTGGGATGATCCCGACTTAGATATCTCCTGGCCCATAAAAAATCCAATCCTTTCCAAGCGCGATCAAAATCTCCCTCCGCTCAAAGAAGCAGACAACAATTTCATTTTCTGAGGACCCCATGAGCCTGAAGCATTTTTTTCGCATATCCCCCACACAGCAACACACCCTGCTCCAATTGTCACAGCAACACGTCTCTGCACACATTCACGATATTGAAACTGAATACTGTTTCAACGTACAAACAGACAGCCCACTCTCCTCCGACCAGCACAACCGACTCATCTATTTGCTATCCGAAACTTTTGAGGCAGATCGGTTTGCAGAGCAGTCCTTTCTTACGGGACCTGGCACGATCCTCGAAGTGGGGCCGCGCATGAATTTTTCTACGGCATGGTCCACAAATGCCACGGCAATATGCCACGCCTGTGGTCTTACACAAATTTCGCGCATCGAACGGTCGCGGCGTTATCTCATCAAACCCACCTTGAGCCTGTATCAGCATAATATCTTTTTGTCTCTCGTACACGACCGCATGACCGAATGCCCGTACCCTCATCCCCTCACCTCCTTTAAATCCGACGCAAAACCAGAACCCGTATTCGAGATCCCCCTCATAGAAGAAGGTCGCCGCGCCCTCGAAAAAATCAATCGCACCATGGGCCTGGCATTCGACGAATGGGATCTCAATTATTACACAGACCTCTTCCTCGATCAGATCGGACGCAACCCCACCAACGTCGAATGCTTTGACATTGCCCAATCCAACAGCGAACATTGCAGGCACTGGTTCTTCAAAGGCCGCCTCATCATCGACGGCAAAGAGATGCCCAATCATCTCATCGCCCTGATCCAATCGACACTCAAAGCCAACCCCAACAACAGCACCATCGCCTTCAAAGACAATTCCAGCGCCATTCGAGGGTATCCAATTCGCACCATTGTGCCCACTACTATCGGTAGCCCATCCCCATTAGCATTCTCAGATCGCACCTGTGACATCATCTTCACCGCGGAAACGCACAACTTTCCATCGGGTGTTGCTCCTTTTCCCGGTGCAGAAACAGGTACTGGCGGGCGCATTCGAGACGTGCAGGCCACGGGCCGGGGCGCGCTCGTAATAGCGGGTACAGCGGCGTATTGCGTGGGCAATTTGTATATCCCCGGATACGATCTGCCCTGGGAAAATTCAGAATTTCAATATCCCGATAACCTCGCCACCCCCTTGCAAATCGCAATTGAAGCCAGCAATGGGGCCTCGGATTACGGCAACAAATTTGGCGAACCCCTCATACAGGGCTACACGCGATCCTATGGTATGCGCCTGCCCAATGGAGAACGCAGAGAGTGGATTAAACCCATTATGTTCAGCGGCGGAATCGGTCAAATGGACGCGCGTCATACACATAAAGAAAAGCCTGAACCCCAAATGCTCGTCACCAAAATCGGCGGGCCAGCCTATCGCATTGGCATGGGCGGCGGTGCCGCTTCGAGCATGGTGCAGGGCGAAAACGAAGCCGAACTCGATTTTAATGCCGTGCAGCGCGGCGACGCAGAAATGGAACAAAAACTCAATCGCGTGATCCGCGCCTGTGTTGAACTCGGCGATCAAAACCCCATTGTCAGCATCCACGACCAGGGCGCGGGTGGCAACTGCAATGTCCTCAAAGAAATTGTTGAGCCTGCAGGTGCCCGCATCGATATTCGCGCCGTGCCCGTTGGGGATGAAACCCTATCTGTACTCGAAATCTGGGGCGCAGAATATCAGGAAAACAATGCCCTGCTTATCCGCCCCGAACACGCCCATCTCTTTGACGCCCTCTGCAAACGCGAAAAGGTCATCTATGCTTTTGTCGGCGAAGTGACCGGCGATGGACAGGTGGTTGTCTTCGATAGCAAAGACAATACCACACCGGTTGACCTCGACCTGGAAAAAGTCCTCGGCGATATGCCGCAGAAGCCATTCAAACTCGACCGCTTTCCCATCCACACAGAACCGCTCACCCTGCCCGAGAACCTGACCGTTGAAAAAGCACTCGACCGCGTGCTTCGCCTCGTCTCTGTTGGTTCCAAACGATTTCTCACCAACAAAGTTGACCGCTGCGTGACCGGGCTTGTCGCGCAACAGCAATGCGTGGGGCCGATCCAGCTAACCGCAGCAGATGTCGCCGTCATTGCACAAAGCCATTTTGGCACAACCGGCGCCGCTACAGCCATTGGCGAGCAACCCATCAAGGGCCTCATTGACCCGGCGGCGATGGGACGCCTGTGCGTGGGCGAAATGCTCACCAATATCGCCTGGGCACGCCTGAGTGCCATCGAAGACATCAAATGCTCTGGCAACTGGATGTGGGCAGCCAAATTGCCAGGAGAAGGCGCGGCACTCTACGATGCAGCCCGTGCCCTCACGGATATTCTGCACGAATTGGGCATTGCCATAGACGGCGGCAAAGACAGTCTCTCGATGGCTGCGATCGCACCGGGAAATGATGGCGATGAAACCGTCAAAACACCCGGTACACTTGTCATATCGGGCTATGTCACCAGCCCGGATATCACGCAGACCGTTACGCCCGACTTAAAATATCCCGACGAAGGTATCATACTTTACGTCGATCTCGGCGCAGACAAACATCGCCTCGGCGGATCTTCTCTCGCCCATGTGTATGAGCAACTCGGCAATGAGTCACCAGATGTAGATGACCCCGCTCTGCTCAAACGCGCAATTGGCGCACTCCAATCCTGTATCGCAAAAAATTATATTGCTTCGGGCCACGACCGCAGCGATGGCGGCCTTATCACCGCGCTTTTGGAAATGGCTTTTGCCGGCAACTGTGGTATTGAAATCGATCTTCAAACCAGTGCTAATGCGATCTCCGCGCTCTTTTCCGAAGAGCTCGGCCTCGTCTTTGAAGTGTGTTCAAAAAACCTGACGATCGTACGAGAAATTTTTGAAAAATCTGCCGTGCCTATTCAAGCTATAGGAAAAGTAACCCCCAGTCCCGACATCCAAATTTCTGTCAACAATCAGTGCGTTCTCAAAACGCCCATGCCCGAATTGCGCGACCTGTGGGAAGCCACGAGTTTCCAGCTCGAACGCCTGCAAACCAATCCATCCTGCGTCGCGCAAGAAGAGGCTTCTCTACACGCGCGCACAGGTCCCAAATTCACTGTGCCTTTCACGCCAATGCCCACACCGCCCGCCATTCTCAATGCCAGTAGCAAACCCGCAGTCGCCATCGTGCGCGAAGAGGGCAGCAATGGAGACCGCGAAATGACCTCTGCGTTTTTCGCAGCGGGATTTGAACCCTGGGATGTAACCACCAGCGATCTCCTATCTGGGACCATCGCGCTCGACCACCAATTCAGAGGCGTCGTATTTGTGGGCGGATTCAGCTATGCCGATGTACTCGACTCGGCCAAAGGCTGGGCTGGTGTAATTCGCTTCAACGACGGTCTTCGCACTCAGTTTGATACCTTCTACAACCGCCCCGATACCTTCAGCCTCGGCGTATGCAATGGCTGCCAGCTCATGGCCCTGCTCGGCTGGGTTCCGTTCCCCGGCCTTGCCAATGCAGCACAACCCCGGTTTATTCGCAACGAATCCGCGCGTTTTGAATCCCGCTTTTCCACCGTTCAAATTCAGGACAGTCCAGCAATTATGTTCAAAAACATGGCCGGCGCATCTCTCGGTGTGTGGGTTGCGCACGGCGAAGGCCGCGCATTTTTCCCTCGCGCAGACGTGCTTGACCGCGTCATAGACGAAAATCTTTGCCCTGTGCGCTATGCCGATGACAATAATACCGCAACCGAAGCCTACCCCTTTAACCCAAATGGTTCGCCGCACGGTATTGCCAGCCTTTGCTCCCCCGATG
>JAGWBW010000221.1 GCA_021295695.1 Candidatus Latescibacterota bacterium | reverse complement strand
TTCTCGTCTATCTGACAGACGCTCCGCCAACCACAAAAGTCCCGCGCTGAATCTTGCCCATGCTCTCGGGCATCTCTGACTTTACCACTAAGAAGTAAACCCCGGCACTAATCTGCCCGGTCACTTCCCGGGAAAGCTGCAAATAACTGGCCTCACCCAAATCGGGATTGTCGTGCTTGAATTCTGCCGCCAAATCTCCAGAAACTGAGAAAATTTTCACATGGCACTTGGCCGGCAGATTTGTGAACCGGATCTTGTCCGACCCTTCATAGGCATGCGATCCATCCGCCAGGAAGGGGTTGGGAATCACCGCCACGGGCGCTTCTAAAGCATTGGCAACCGGATTGGCGGCCACCTCCGGGCTGGTAGGCGTTTTGGAAAATGGGAAAAATTGCTCCACAGCCGACAGACTACTTTCCAACGACGGCACCGAGCCGCGACCTTTAAAATCGCTGTGTCCCGTATCATAGGCCGTTACGGCGTAATAATACTCGAAGCCGGCCAGAGACTCGGAATCGACAAACTCATACGTATCGCCTTGCTTATGCCCGGCATCACCTACGGGAATGTCTTTTAGCAATTGCCAGTTGTCGATGTAGAAATCGCTGCGGTAAACTCGGTACCCCGCAACGTCTTTAGCCTCAGAAGTCCCTGGATAATCGGGGTCTTCCAGATCGTCCAGACTTCCCCAGCTAAGTTTGGCTGTGGCATCGGGCGTATTTGAAATGGCCAGGACCACATCCGGCGGTGGCAGTGGCACGTCGAACGCCAGGTCGTAGATCTCCCTGGCCTTTTTGGCGTGCTTGACCAGATTCTGCATCACCTTATCCGTGTGCAAATCGTCAAAATTTTTCGGAATATCCCGCTGCCAACCCCACATATTCTCTTCTACTGCCATTGCAGCGACAAGAGCTGTTACGATCTTAACCTTGTCTCCCTTCTTCAGATCGTAGGGACCATAAGTCTGCACAGCCGAATACCAGTTGGGAGACATCGGCGTGGCGACTGTCTCACGACTTCGAGTCGGATTGTCCTGAGGTGGCAGCGGCGCAGTGGGATTCTCCGGCCACGGCGTGCGTCCAGCCGTGTTCAAAATACTCGGCCGCTCACCCGCCAAAGGCACAGAAACCAGTGCCCTGGCAATATCGTCCTCAGTGTGGTCCCCCCGCTCAATGGAGGGATCGTCCTTGTGGGTAAACCAGGATACTGCAAAGGGCTGCTCGGTCACCCGGGGCGCAACATACGTTTCGGTATCGTTGGCAAATCCATCTGTGGGATCGTAATCAATGGGCATGAAACCCACGTATTGCCCAGCCATGATCTCGCCCCGCACCTGGAAATTTTGCCTTCCCCAGCAGCACTGAGTCTCTGGAATATGCGAATCTCCCGTATCGTCTCGGGAGGAGACCGGGGAATCGCCATCGAAAGCATAGTGCATCTTAAGCCCGACAGCATCGGCCACATCCGAATAGCTGGGATCGGCACCCCCTGGATAGTTGGCTGCATCTGTATAGCGCAGCACATCATCCTGCACCTCGGGGTAGGTCTCTGCCTCAGACCGGCGCAATAACCAGTAATAATAACCCCGCGCATTTGTCACGCGATCCCGGTTGGCCGTGCCGCCCTCGGTGGGCCAGAGCAGGTTTACAAAGGAGAAATACGTATCGTGCAGGGTCAATCCCGAGCCCCCATTTAAATCTGCGATCCCATCCCCATCACTATCTCCCGTGTTCTCAAAAATATTCTCCACAATCACAAAATCATCCCAGTCTCGAAAACTCCACTGATATACCTTTTTGGTACCTGTAATACCCGTCTCGGTAGTCCAGTGGGCAATGCCCAGCAATTCTCCAAACTTCTTGTGCTCCGCCTTCATATATTTGCCGTAATCGGCATTGTGAATCTCCAGCACCCTGTCGGCGGCAAGCGGTACTTGCCCGGGCCACCAGCTTGCCAGGGGAACCTGAGCAATCGGATGGGTGTGTTCAAAACCCACGCCAGCCCTCCCCTCGGGCATATCTTCCACCGGATACCGCACCGGGGTAATATCCGGCGTATGTGTCAGCGCCGAAATCGAGACATTATACGTATTTCCGCCAGTGGGCGCGAACTCTGAAGGATTGGGCTTGGTAATAATGTACGTGCCCAGATTGCGGGCACCAGAGGTCCTCAGCAGATAGTTCTGAACCCACTGATTAGACCCCGGCCAGGTTCGCCCGCCCCAGATACTACCCGAAATACGGGTACCCCGCCCCGGATAGGCGATCCCCTCCATGTTGGCCCGCCGGCTTCCGTCTCGATCCGGTCCGTGCGTGCCCGTGTTCATCAAGCCCGTCCAGAGCTTGGCGCGTCTGAAGTTTCGGTATTCGATCTTGGGGATGATCTGTGCAGGGACAGTTTCAACAATGAGTGCCACCGCAAAGACCGCTGCTAAGACCGAATAAGCCATCGGTAAAAATTTTAATTTATGCATAAATAGCTCTCCCTTTCTATAAAGGGCTTACGAATTGGGGCCGGATATCCAGCCCCAAAACAGGTGTTCTTTTACCATGTCAGCCGCAATCCCGCAAAGATCTGCCGGGGTTCGCCGCTGTAGCGCGCGTAGTCGTTGACATCTCCATACTGTCGGAAAGCCGAGTCGTCGGGCCGAGGTGCCACAAGCCCCCACCTCAGGTAATCCGTTGAAATGCCGACGCCGCCGCCCAGGCTCTGCGTGCTCGGAATCTTCTGATTGAACAAATTGTTGATTTCCAGGTAAAGCAGAGGCTTCACATTCTTGATATTAAAGCCTTTCTGAATACTCAGATCGGTCACAGACGAAGTCGGGCCTTCCCGTTTCACATTCAGGCTGGTGATCGGATCGCTGAAGTCGAAGATCCGCCCGGTATAAAGCCGATAGATCATATTGATCCGCAGATCTCCGAAGATCTTGCTCCCCCACAACATCTCACCAGGCCCGAAATCGGGTGGGCTGGCATAGATGAGCACCAGACTGCCCTGAGTGCGGCGGGCATCGGCACGGCCGCCTTCCACGCTCCAAAACGTACTGGAGATGGAATAGAGGCCCTGCAACCGCTGGGCATCCTCGCTGGATAACCAGGGGAGTTCCCACAGCTTGATAAATTCCGTGCGATGCTGTGCACTTGCCTTCTGCCCTCCATCAAGTCCTATATCCACCTGCGCCTGGGCCTTCGCTTTCAATTCTTCGAGCTTTTCACCAGTCGGCGGATTGGGAATCTCTGCTCCGGTATTCGGGTCAACCGTCCACTCCTGCCAGTAGCGAGTTGGATCGGCAATATACGAGGCATCCGGGAATATGTCAGTCTCTCCATTCCCGGGCTTGGTACCACCAATGGTCAACCGCTCTCCCCAACCCATGTTGATGGATGCTTTGAAGGAGAAGTTGTGTTTCAACCCCTTCTTCAGCGCCAGTTCCAAACCGCGAGTTGTCACATGCCCGCGCGGTCCATTTGCCCGGGTCTTGGCCTTCCTGCCGAGCGTGGGATCGACAAAATACATCGCCTGTACGCTCAAAAACCCATTGGATACCCGGTAATAAGCCGTGGTCTGCAGCGTGTAGTCACTGATAAAATTGTACTCAGATCCCAACTCAAAGGCCGTGGATACCTGCGCGTGCTGGAACGAGGGATTGTCGATCGTATAGGCAGAACCGAACGAGTCATTCAACGGCAGATTATTATTCACTTCTGCCGGATCGATCTGCCCGTCTCAATTCAAATCTCGGGAAGCAACACCCGTCGTGCGCCAGCGATTCCTGAAGAACAAATCAAAAGCCGGACGCGTGTGGTATTTGCCGTAGAAGAAGTGAATTTTCGACTTCTCTGTAATCGGGTGGGAAATGCCCAGCCGCGGCATATACCACGTATAGGCTTTCATATCACCATATGGCGTATTTGCCTGATACCGCGTGAGGGTATTGGTCATTGGTGCGCCCTGAAAGGGAATCAATGGCACCTTTTCGCCCCAGAATCGCTCAATGCGCATGCCCGCATTCACGATCAGTCCTTCAAACTCCATCTTGTCCTGAACATAGCCGGAAAACTCCCAGGGTGTAACGCCTTCGCCAAATTCACCGTATTTCCCAAAATGGATGATGTATCGGTTCTTGCCGCCA
>JAGWBW010000220.1 GCA_021295695.1 Candidatus Latescibacterota bacterium | reverse complement strand
AGATCGCGCGCCACAGCTTCGTCCCAAAGCTCGGGCTGCTGGATAAACCCATCTTCATCCACCTCAATTTCTTTGCCACCCAGCGTCACAATTTCATAGGCCATTCCGCACCTGATCTTTTATACACAGCTTCGCCCGTGTCGTTTGGAAATATCGCTCAAGCCCTCGATTACAGTTTCAATCTGTGCTTCGGTATTGAAGGGACCCAATGAAAGGCGCACGGTGCCTTTCATCGCTTTCGTGCCCAGGGATTCATGTACCTTTGGCGCGCATTGCAATCCCGTGCGCGTTGCCACATTGAACTTTACATCCAGTAATGTACCCACATTGTTCGCTGTCATCCCTTCGATATTGACCGACAGCACAGGTACGTGTTGATCGAGATTCTCAGCGCAATACAAAATGGTCCCATCGACTTCGCGCAGGCCATTGACCAGTTGTTTGAACAACGCCATCTCGCGTGCATGAATATTTTCCACGCCTTTGCGTTGCATCCATTTCTGCGCGTATAGCAGCCCCGCAATACCCATCAGATTGCCCGTGCCACACTCCAATCGCCAGGGATACTCGTCCAGGTGATCGGGATACTCCGATCGCACACCCGTCCCACCGTATCGCAACGGTGCAATCGCCACTCCTTCGCGCACGTACATCCCACCAGTACCCGTTGGCCCCATAAGTGACTTGTGCCCGGTAAAACACAAGATATCGGCCTGCATCGCCTCCATATCAATGGGTAACATACCCGCTGTTTGCGCCACATCAACGCAGAAAATCACATTGTGTGAGCGACAGATTGCGCCGACTGCTGCTACGGGTTGCACCGTGCCCAGTACGTTGGATGCATGGGTCATCACGACGAGTTTTGTATTTGGCCTGATCGCTCTGGCAATATCCTCAGGGTCGATAAAGCCATCCGCCCCAAAGCCCACATAAGTCGCCTCAATTCCCTCATATTTTGCGAGATGGTAAATCGGACGCAAAACCGAGTTGTGATCCAGAAGCGTTGTAATTACGTGATCGCCGGATTTCAACGTGCCCTGAATCACAATATTCAACGCGTCCGAGGCATTGTGTGTAAACACCAGCCGATCGGGACTGCCCGCAGCCCCAAAAAACGAGGCGAGTGATGTTCGGGTCTCGGCTACCATAGCCTCGGCCTCCTGCGCCAAATCCATGCCACTGCGCCCGGGGTTCACCCCGTATTTTCGATAAAACGCCAGCGCGTCTTCCAGCACATTGGAGGGCTTGGGAAACGTCGTTGCCGCATTGTCCATGTAAATTAAATGAGACATGAGCTATCGGCTATTCCAGTATAATTGCATTGTTTACCAACTCGTGTACACCCGTAATTTTTAGTGGTATTTTGTGATAGCGCGCAATTTCTTTTAATTGTGTGCGGCACTGCAAACACGAGGTCGATACGACCTTCGCATCGGTCTCGCGCATTTGCTCTGCTTTCTTTTTTCCCGAGACGTCCATCCGAAATGCGCGCACCGAGCGCAGTGCCGACAACCCGCCACCGCCACCACAACACCATTGCGTGTACCCGCCGTCGGGCATCTCGCGGTAATCGGCACAAGCTGCTTTCAAAATTTCTCTTGGCTCCTCGACAATCCCACACCCAGCAGCAAACTGGCAAGCGTCGTGATAGGTCACGGAATCGGGATTTTTATCCGGGTCCAATTTCAGTTTGCCCGCGCGAATAAGTTGTGCCGTATATTCAAATCCACTGGTAATCTCAAAAGGCAATGTGCCCCACCAGTGCCCTTCGCTGGCCATGAATTTCATCACCCGATATGCATGTCCGCATTCGCCCATCACCATGAGTTTACATCCCAATTTTTCGCACGCGTCAATGTAGTGCTTGTTCTCGTACTTCATCGAAAAGTTGTTGCCGGTCGTAAATCCGAAATTCGATCCGTCAAATGCCCGCGAACTCATTGTCCAATCGGCATCTATAGCGTGAAAAATTTTTGCCATGCCCATTAAGTTTTCAGCATAAACCAGCACATCTCCCGACGGTGGCAAAAAGAAAATTTCCGCGCCTTCGCGGTCTAAGGGTATGGAAATATCCTGCCCCGTTTCTTCCTTGAGTTCCTCTTCGATAAATTGAATCGTATCCAAAAATGCCTCGGGCGACGCGCCTTCTAAATTGCCCGTTTCAAACGAATTGTGCGTGCCCTGCGCCAGGGATGGTGGCGTCAGCCCCATCAAATCGACAAGCGAGCGTCCAACGCGGGAAACCACCGAATGATCGATTCCCACAGGACAAAATGCCGCGCACCGCCGACAGGTCAAACACTCGTACATGCGCTCGGAAAACAACTCGGCATCGTTATTTTCAAAATCTGGTTTTGGAAAAATGGCGTTCCAGAATCGCCCCCAAAATGTCGTGTACTTTTTATATAAACGAATAACTTGCCGGGAGCGTTCCACAGGGTGCATGCGCTTATCGGGCTGCCCGTAATACACCGGGCATTCCTGCGCGCACACCCCGCATTTGGTACATGTATCCATGTATAAGCGCAATGCCGACGGCTCATCCTGAATCTCGCGGACAAACGGATCCGATTCAGCAATGCGCCGCATATAAGTACCAACCATGCCTGGTGGAATGTACTTTTTTTCGCGTTCTATTTTATCTGGCTTTTCCAATTTTCTGATTCTCAAGTGGTTAGTGGTTAGGGGTTTTCATCCTGTCCATCCTTTAATCCTGAAAATCCTGATTCTATGGTTTTTCATCCTGTCCATCCTTTAATCCTGAAAATCCTGATCCAAAATCCCCTGCAAATGTATCGGATGTGCCCAGAAATTCGCGGCTCAAAAAAATCCCGCCCAGATGCAACAGATGGGAAAATGGGATTACGATCAACAATAGCTGTGCGGCAAGCATATGCCAGACAAAAATGCGTTGCACGTCAATAACTGCTGCTGTGCCCGTCACCAGGCGAGACACATAGTGGCGCAAGGCTTCGGATGATATGCCACCGTCTAACACCATGAGAAATGCTGTCAGAGAAAAAAACAGGAGGATAAACTCCGCCAGATAATCCCGAAAGTCCGTAATTTCTCGTACGCGTTGTACGATTATCCGACGAAGCAACAAATATGTGCCCGATACAGTCATCAGTCCACTGCCGATCAATGCGACGCGCAAACAGATCGGCTCCAGATTGGGCGGCAAAATCACACGGACATGGGCAACGATTACCAGAAATAGCCCCAAATGAAGCGACCAGGAACCCAGCCATAGTACTTTGTCGCGCTTATAGAGGCCGGTAAAAAAAACAAAGCCCTTTATTGCACGCTTCCATTTCGTTCTCTGTGAGCGAGATCCTGGGAAAATATGAATGGTTGGGCGGTACTGCTGCTTCCACACGCCATATACAGATCTTCTGGTCCGTGGCAATAGCTTGATCGCAGGGTTGTAAAACCGCATCCACACCCATATTCGCACGCTCAACATGATGAGATAGAAGGGAATGGCGATATAGGGGAGGCGATATAGAATGAAAAATTCAAAACCGTCCATGGTTAGCGGAATCAATCCGTCCAGCTCATGACCTCTTCAAGAGGCTTTCGTCTCGGTTCTGGAATCTCATCGGGATACCCGGTGTAGAAAAATCCGATAATATATTCGTTTCCAGTATCTACACCCAACAATTTGTAGGTGTTTTCTTCCAGTGTAATCGGCCCCGTGCTCCACTGCATGCCGACTCCTTCTGCCCAGGCAGCCAACTGAACATTTTGCATGGCGCAACACGCAGCCGCATAATCTTCTCTGTTTTTTATTTCGTCACCATCTTGCAAACACGCCACTGCAATAATTGTTGGCTTTGACATAAACTTGACATAACCGGCTTCTTTTAATATTCGCTTGGCCTCGTCGCTGGCACTTTCAGCCGCTTTTTCCTCCTGAATTTCGCTGTAACGTTGCGCCAGTATTTCTTTCGTATCTTCTCCCAGCACTACAAATCGCCAGGGTTCTGTCAAATGGTGATTGGGTGCCCACAGACCGGCTTCAAAAATTTTTTCAACCACATCTTGCGCCGCGTGTGAATAGCTTCCAAAACGTCCATCGTTTGCCTCCTGGTGGTCTCATTAAAAGTGACTTGGAAAAATAAAAATAAAGCAAAGTTTAAAAAAAAGGAGATAAAACCTTATTCATCCTGAACATCAAGTACATCTAATCCTTCATTTTGAGCTGCAATAATCTGACGTTTGTCTCCCGAAACAAAGGTATCGGCTTGCCATTCAATAGCACTTCCGAGGTGCAGTGCATCCATAGCGCGCAAAGAATATGTTTCTAAAAGACGTGTAACACACCCTCTTACTTGTGGGGTAATCGCAAAAATAAAGAAGTCTTCAAAATCTGCAATCATATCGCCTTTAATTCGCTCATACTGAGGCTTGTCCAAATTCCCTTCTCGCTGTAACCTGCAAAATGCCGAAATAACCTCTGGAAAACAGATAACACTTACCCCTATAGCACTTGCTTCTCCAAAGATATTGATGACTCTTTCTCGTCCATCTTCTTCGACATATCTTTTGACAAGGGCAGAAGAATCAAAAAAAGCATTCATCGTCCGTAATCATCTCTTTCTTTTACGATCATATCCGAAACAGAAATACCTTTTAGCATGATCGGTTCAATGCACCGTTTCCAGGAAGGCACGGCGTTGCTTGTTTTTATAGGTTTTAGATCAGCAACAGGCTTGCCGTGCCGCAAAATACGAAACGTCTCGCCCTGTTCAACGGCATTTAAACACGCCGCCGCATGCTGACGAAATTCAGTGAACGTCACAGTTTTCATTTTTCCTCCTTTTAAATTATGT
>JAGWBW010000219.1:4186-5748 GCA_021295695.1 Candidatus Latescibacterota bacterium | reverse complement strand
ATGCTGCCGTATTGTTTTATTGAAAATGATCGCGCAGTTTTAGAACCGGATGAGCGGAAGTGGCCCGTGTATGATACCGAATCGCCCGTGGGATTGATGTCGCCGGATTATACGTCGGAGAAAATTGATCAAGTTTTGTTTAGCAAAGCAAAAGCGTGGCTGAATACGCATTTTGAAGAGCGGCAGGATGATCCTTTCTTTTTGTATTTTCCATCGTCGGCGATCCATCGTCCGTGTTTGCCATCCCATAAGTGGATTGGAAAAAGTCAAGCGGGATTGAGAGGTGATAAGGTTGCAGAATTAGATGATATTGTCGGGCGTTTGTTGGGAGAATTGGAAAAACACGGCGTACTCAATAACACGCTGGTGATCTTTTCAAGTGATAACGGTGCGCTTGCAGGCGATCCCGAGCAAGCGTTGCAGGAATTGGCGGACAATGGGTATGGTCAGGTTTGGCCGTCCCAGCAATTGTTGGGTAGAATCGATGAAGGGATTCACAATGTGCGCGGAAGAAAACATTTGACGTATAGCCATCGGTGCAATGGGCAGTTTTTTGGTTACAAAACAGATATATATGAAGGCGGACACCGCGTGCCTTTTTTGGTACGCTGGCCAGGTAAGGTGACAGCGGGAACCGTTTGTGATGAGACGATTTGCATGACGGATATGCTGGCGACTGTGGCGGCGCTTTTGGGCGAGACTTTGCCTGAAGATGCGGGTGAGGACAGCTATAATGTATTGCCACTGATATTGGGGGAAGAAATTGAGAAACCGATTCGAGAGGCGACGGTCCATCACTCCGGTCAGGGGATGTTTGCAATCAGGAAGGGCAAGTGGAAGCTGGTGTTGGGACAGGAGTCCGGGGGTAGTCAGACGGATCGCACGGTTGAGACTGAGGGACAGCTCTACAATATGGAAACAGACAAAGAAGAAACTACGAATGTGTATGAAGAACATCCTGAAGTAATAGCAGAGCTGACGGCTTTGTTGGAAAAGTATGAGCGCGAGGGACGGAGTGCTCCGATGATGGCTTAAGATATGATGCCTGTCCAGTATCTATTTGCAACCAAACACAACAAGGGGCTACGAGTGAATTCTCGTAGCCCCTTGTTTCTGCGACGCTTGAGCAACTCACATGAACTGCTGTCGCAGGTGTACATCGCTTAGAGGTAGCGAAAATTGGCCTGCAAACTGGTTCAAATTTTGGTCACAGATCCACAGTTTTGCCAAATGATTATATATCAGAAATCATCGACCTGTCCTTAATACTTCTGTGGTTTCTATTCCATTAGGACCAGGTGTATAACCCACGATAGAAATTGGAATTACCCCGTTTTGGTGGAGTATTTAGGGCTTGGATTTCAAACCTATGTTTGATGTAACTTTACGCCACAAAAAACAGAGGCCGTGTGCCTTATCATAGCCAACTTATAGTCCAACCGCTGACTTAGAATACTCTGTAATCAACATTTTTATAATCTCAAACGCGATGTGTGACTTTAAAAATAAATACGCTATACACCCTGTCATGCTGAGGAAGCCGATAGGCTGACGAAGCATCT
>JAGWBW010000219.1:0-4160 GCA_021295695.1 Candidatus Latescibacterota bacterium | reverse complement strand
CCGCTCCTTCGACTCCGCTGCGCTCCGCTCAGAATGACAGTGCTCATTTGACCTTTGACCTTGAAGTCACACATGACGTAATCTCAAACGAAAGTGTGCCACCAGCATTATCTATTTTATCTTTTACTTGTTCCCACAACTTGTCCTGCCTGGCGTTATCCAGAAACTCATAGCCTTCCCAGCATAGCCTGATTCTCGAACTGGGAAAAAAGAACCATTTGTCCTGGCGAGATGCATCGGTTTCCATGAAGTCATAACACTTCTCTGCCAGGCCGCCATCAACCAAAATACCACAGTGCGCTGAAACTTTATCCCTGTCCTTGTCAGAAGAAGTTATGTATTTGTTGGCTCTCAGCCAATCAAGGACCTCACAAAAGTCACAATCTCCAAGAGTCTCCTTCTCTTCTATTGCTAAAAGAATTCCCCTAACCAGATCCATATCTCTTTTCATTTATTGCTCGTGGTCATTTATTTCTAATGCCTGATACAGGCTATCTCTAAACTTATTTTCATCTTCGTTGTTGTAAAACGGCACGCCTATCAAACGGTATTTTTCGTCCTCAAACGTCAAGGTTTTGCAGTCAAACTCGGAAGAGATCTCCTGTAAGAAGTTTTCTTTCCAACGGTCATTCTCTTTCAGATGCTTCCCTTTGGGTTCAATAAACATCTGATAGGTAAGCATATTTCCATCTTGTTCGCGCAGGAACAGAACAAAATCTGGCTCAAATGCCTGTCCATCGACAAAATTGTAGATTTTAAAATGCCTTTCGTTTCGCAACAGATATATCTCGTCGTAATTTTCTGTTAGCATGACCATCTGGCGGTCAAGCATTCGTACAAATGCCTTTTCTTCGCTTGTGCCGTAAACTGTATTGAAGGCAAACCACTCTTTGGAAGATACGAAATGTGTAAATTGCGCGTCCTCTTCAACCTGCGGGTTTTGAGCGTCAAATTTTAACACTTTATCCTTGAAAATTTTATGCACCCTATCGTTTCTGAAATCTCGCGAGCCTTCGTATTCGGTAATTTGTTGGCGGATTTCGGATTCAATTTGGTGCAACAGCCCACTCACAGCTTCGCGTTGTTCAGCGCGGTTGTCTTGCAGCATGGACACCTGGCCTTCAAAGGTGATCTCCAGTCCCCCAAGATAATTTTCAGAACTAATGAAGTCTCGGATAGATGCTATATTGGGGAAATAGCGTTTGAGGGACGCGAACGTAAAGAACGGATTGCGTGCAATAGCAGATTGAACAATGTTCCGCCCGATGTCTTTAACCTTCATATCCCGACGGTTTTCGTCTTTTACAACTGCGCCCTGATGTTTGCTTGCCAAAACTGTTTGTGTGCCACCGTGACCTGTGGCGATAGTATGAACGTAGTTTTGCATCGTCACGCCTAAATCTTCAAAAGATTGTACCCTCTGATAATTTTTGGGGAGACGGTCATTGAGCCAGACTATACCGTATTTGTAGAAGTCGGTTTGCTTGAACGGGTCTTTGAGTTTCAGTTTGCGGGTCACTTCGTGTTCATCCATCATGCCCTGCTCAACCAGCGCGGTACGAAGTTCGGAAATATAGCGGGAATCATGGATACTGTGATAATGCAACTCCTCCAGCACGCGCAGTTCATTTTCGAGGTCATCGTCAAATTTTCGACAGAAACGCTCAGTGTTCTCAGATAAAACAAAAGGGAAATAACGCGCTCCGCGACCGATGAGTTGCGCTTCAGATATGGTTGTTCTCCCAATTCTATTCTTTCCCGAGTCACGCGCTTCGTAACAGCGGACAATGTCGAACAGGTTCAGTACGTCCCACCCCTCATTGAGTTTTTGTACAGCAAAGATAGCGCGGATGAGATTGTCCCGATCTTCGAGCGTGTTGACCAGTATTTGGTAGTTTTCCTTCTCTTTTTCTGCGTTGACCGAGATGCAGTAGTCTTCCTGAAATGCCCGCTTCAGGCGCTCTGCTAACTGCGCGTCGCTGATATTGTGATCATCAAAGAATTGAAATGCCCGCTGAACAAGGGGAATATTTGATCTGCGAATCCGAGCGATATGGTCTGCGGTGAGACCATCAACAAGCGTGTGAAAGTTGGCCTTATTCTCTTGCGATTGTGCAATCGTACGCTGTGCTTTGAATAAAATCACAGGTTTGAGGTTGATCTGGTATTTCGCCGCCACTTCCTGTTTGTACTGACTGAGAATCAGTGCTTGCATGATACGTTCGTTCAGGTCGAAGTCGGATTGCACAATAACCACATCTTTTGAAAAACCGTCATTGCGAAATTGCAGCAAGTCATAGCGGTATAATACCTTGTTGCGGTATTTTTCCACCATCGCAGGCGTCTCGTAATCGTGCGTGGCGGTGAACTCCAGCAGGAGATTGTCTTCATTCTGAGTGAAGATGTGCTCGACCGTGTTCTCCCAACTTTCGAACATCTCCCGCTGGGATTGCGATCTGGTCGTAACATTCATGTGATGGGCTTCATCGGCAATCAACACAATCCTGTGCTTGCGGAAGTCTTCAAAAGTGATGGCATTTTCTTTTTCAGTGGTCAGATCGGAGTGTAGTTTTTGGATGGTGGTGAAACAGATATTAATATCGTTGGGATTAACCGACTCAAAGTTCTCTACTGGCGTGACCCGCACTGAGTGGTTGGCGATGTGAATGTCCCTGTTGAACAGGTATTTGATACTGACGGGATTAAGGAAATTGTCCCGCGTCTTTTCGATGATATTGGTGGAATTGACAAAAAAGAGAAAGTTTCGATAGCCCTTTTCATACAAGTAGAGAATCAGCCCTGCCATGATAAGAGTCTTGCCGCTGCCTGTCGCCATGTTGAACAGAAAATGCAGTGGCCGTTCCTTGCCGGGAAATTCGTTATCAAGACAGTGGAAGAAACGGGTAAACGCCTCTTCTTGATAAGGACGAAGTTCAAATTTGGGATTCAGATTGTCTTTGAGGTAGGAAGGGATTTCTTTGTTTAATCCCCCAAAGCTGGAAAAGGAATCTAACTCTTCATATAAAAACTTATTCGCCATCATATCTAATCTCTGTACACTTCTCGGCGATGCCGGACCCGATAGACTTCAATCTCCTGCTTGTTTCGGTCAAAAGCATAGACGACGCGATAATCGCCCACGCGCAGTCTGAACTGGCCTTGCTCCGGTCCAGTGAGTGCCGTCAGTTTGGTAGCCTCAAAGTTCTCGGCTAACCACCGCAATTTTCCAATTACGCGCTGTGCTGTTGCCCTATCCAAACGTCGTACATCAGATTGAGCACGATCCGAAAATACCACATCATACATTACCAATTAAGCCCCAATTTTTCGGCGACTTTCTCGGCAGGGATAGTCTTTCCACCGGCTTCCACATCGGCGATGGTCTGCTGGAGTTCTGCGACAAATTCGTCGCGCAATTCCAACCCCTCGTCGGGATCCTGTCCGTAGAACTCCTCGTTTAATTCCTTGTCTCCCGCGCTTATGCCAAATTCCTCGTCGTCAATCTCCGAAAGATTCACATACAACTGATTCTTGTCCAGCAGTTCCACCAGCAACTTCTTCTGTTTGCTCACCCCATTTTCGCCTTCGCCGATGGCGATAAAATCGTTGACTGCATCTTCCGGGATTTCAGGATTCACATACCAATTCAAAAACGAGTTTTCGGCAATATCTCGCCAGAGTTCTACAAGCTCTTTAGAAGACTGCGCAGCTTGAATTTTATCCATATAGACTTCGTTGTATTGCATCAGTTCACAATAGACAAAATCGCCACTGCCCTTCCATGCGACAGATTCAGATATACCGCCAGTGTCATATTCAATTTCTTCGAGTAGAGTTCCTTCTTTCTGAATTTTTTTTCCTATGACTTTTTTCATCCGTTCCAAAGTAATGGTTTCCACATAATCCATCTGTTCAACAGTGATCCATTGGCGGTTCATCTTGTGGGCGACTGCTGCAGTGGTACCGGAGCCAGCGAAGAAGTCAAGGACAATATCACCGGGTTTTGTGGTAATCTCTAATACGTCCCGTATTACATAAGGTGACTTCGGATAACTGAATACCCGACTACCAAACAGAGTCTTGATCCCTTGTGTGGCAGTTTGTCCAGAATAGTAGGGTTTGTTGCATATCGTTTAGGCTTTTTGACCCTGGTATTCTTC